>PEUB01000050.1:898-7815 GCA_002780895.1 Nitrospirae bacterium CG02_land_8_20_14_3_00_41_53 | reverse complement strand
TAATGGCAATTGAGGGTTGGATTGAGGAACAACCCCCTGCCCCCCTTTTCTAAGGGGGAATTACCCACTCAGTTTGAGAAAGAGCCAAATTTCTTATCCCTATGGCTGGCACGAGGAATGTCCTCGTGCATGGATACGATAAAATAGACGACGCAATTATTTTTGGTGTGCTTAAAAAGCATGTATCCGATTTCAATACCTTTTTAAAAGAAATAGAAGAAAGATATTTAGAAAATAAGATTTCTGACTAATGGCCGGTAACTATTGACCAATGACCGATGATCAAAACAGCCCTACACCCTATACTCTCTACTTCGCGATGGGTTGAGTTACTGGTTGTAATCGCTACTGTGGTAATATATGGCTGGGCAACCTATGAGCGAAATTTCGTCTGGAAGGATGAAGTTACTCTCTGGTCAGATATCATTAAAAAATCCCCTGATAAGTATAGAGGTTATAATGAAGTTGGTATGTGGTATTATGAAAGGTGTCTGATTGACGATGCAATACCTTACTTTGAGAAGGGTCTAAGTCTAAATCCTTACTTTGGCAGCGCTCATAACAATCTTGGACTCTGCTTTCTCGGAAAAGGATTGATTGATCCAGCAATAGAGGAGTTCAAACAGGCAATTAGGGCTAATCCCTTTAATGGAATGTACCATATAAATCTCGGGATTGCTTATTGGCAGAGAGGATTAAATAATCTGGCTTATAAAGAGATACAGCGTTTACACAGTTTATTGAGTTTACACGGTTTCCTGTGTTAAAAAACTCAAGAAACTCAATAAACTTTTCAACGATTACCTTAGACGATTGACCAATGACTATTTACCAAAAGGCTTTAGTTTGGACCGAGGTGGTGGTTTGACAAAAGATTACAATTTTATATATCATACGTCATATATATGACAGGAGGTTTTTATGAAGAGAACTACGATATTTGCCGATGATAATTTGATTAACGAGATTAAGGAGATTTCAAAAGAAGAGAACAGGAGTGTAGCAGAAATTATACGAGAAGCAATGCAGGGCTATATTAAACAAAAAAGATATAAAAAGAAGGGAATATCCTTCATAGGCATTGGTAGCAGTGGCAGGAGGGATATTGCTGAAAGGCACGAGGAATTACTCTGGAAAAAGGTTATAAAATAGAAGCTGTCATTATAGATACAGGTCTTATCTACGCACTTGCAGATAAAAAAGATTTATGGCACAAGCGGGCTTTTGATTTTGTGGAAAATTTTAGAGGCAAACTGATTATTCCTTCGGCGGTTATACCTGAGGCATGTTATCTTTTAAACACCTATTTAGGACAATCTGCTGAGATTGCATTTATTCACTCCTTAATCAATAAAGAGCTCAATATCGAACATTTCAATGCCAATGACTTAATACGGTGCGCCGAACTTTTAAAACAATACAATGACCTTAGTCTCGGATTTGTTGACGCAACCATTATAGCCATTTCCGAAAGGTTGAAGATGCACGAAATCCTTACTACCGACAGAAGACATTTTTCTATTGTAAAACCTAAACATTGTGAAGCCTTCACTTTGTTGCCCTGAATTAGAATTGGCAAAGAGTTATTCATGTCTTGACAAAATGGCAATAATTCAATTAAAATGCCAATAAAATGGAGATAAAGACACTGACAACGGTAGACAGGTTTGGAAGGGTTGTAATCCCTAAGCGAATTCGCAAAGGATTAGGGCTTTTGCCCGGAAGCGAGGTGGCGATTGTCAAACGTGATGAAGAGATCATTGTCTCTCCTGTTAGTAGAAAACCAACTGTCATTAATAAGGGTGGTATTTTAGTTATTCGGTCTGAGGCATTGGAGGATATAGAGGCAGCCGTTGAAAAGGAACGTCATAGGCGTATCGCAGACCTTATAAAACCATTTTGATGAGGGTTTTATTTGACACATCTGTTTTAATAGCGGCTATTGTTGAAGCCCACCCCAGACATCCCGAGAGCCTTTTATGGTTACAGAAATGCAAACGTGGCGAAATCTCTTTGTTAGTTTCAGCACATACCCTTGCAGAGCTATACGCTGTATTAACGGTCTTACCCGTTCAGCCCAGGATAACCCCATCAATCGCAATTCATGTAATCGAAAACGATATTATAAGACTTGCAGATGTTATTACACTTAACAAAATAGACTATATAGCAATTCTCCGTCAGACGTCTGAACTCAATTTAACCGGTGGGAAGATTTACGATGCACTTATTGCGAGAGCAGCCATAAAAGCAAGAGTATCAAAGGTTCTCACGCTCAATAAAGAGCACTTTTTAGGTGTTTCCCCAAATATAAAAGACATACTCGAAACCCCGAAATTATGAAAACTCTACGTGAAAAGGCCGAACGACGTAACCGAGAGACGAAACGGGCCTCGTCATCGTTGCCATAACCGATTGACTATTGACTGATGACTATTGAAAAAAAAGCTTTAATCTGGATTGAGTCGATTGTGCTAATCTCCCTGTTGTTTACATACGGTTGGGTTACCTATCAGCGGAATCTTGTTTGGAAGGATGACCTATCATTATGGTCAGATATTGTTAAAAAATCCCCTAACAAATCAAGAGCCTATAATTATTTGGGACTTGCGTATCATAAAGTTGGAGATATGGATTATGCCATCCTGCAGTATAAAAAGAGTCTTTCTTTAAACCCTTTCGAGGTAGAAGCTCACATCAATCTGGGAGTCTCTTATTTTTATAAAGGGCAGGTAGACAAAGCCATTTTACATTTCAAACATGCCATAGAGGTTAGCCCCAACAATGCTGATGCCCACTATAACTTAGGTGTTGCTTATGGAGAAAAAGGATTAATTGACATGGCTAATGAAGAGATGCGCAAGGGGATTGAGTTACGCAAAAGATAATGGTTTAAAGGGTTTATGTCTCATTAGTTGAATTTGTTGAATTTAATAGTTTTATTGGTTAAATTAGTTGAATTAGTTGGATTGGTTTAAACCAATAAGACCAATTGAACAAAGAGAACTAATCAAACTGTTTTTGATAAACCAATGGAACAAATAGAACCAATCAAACAAATAAAACAATATATCGAGTTTATCATGCTGATTACCCTGTTGTTGTTATGCGGATGGGCCACTTACCAAAGAAATTTTACCTGGAAGGATGACTTCACACTCTGGTCCGATGTGGCCAAGAAATCCCCTGAGAAATACAGAACTCATAATAACCTGGGATTTGCCTATTCTAACATTAAAGAACAATATAATCTCGCCTTACTTGAATATCATCGTGCCCTAAGAATAAATCCCCGCGGGTCTAAGATCTATGTTAATCTGGGAAGTGTATATGAAAAAATGGGTCGAGATGATCTTGCAGCTGAAATGTTTGTAAAAGCATTGGAGATAGACCCGAATGATTACAAGGCTTCTATTCATTTAGGGGATATCCATCGTAAAAAGGGTTTAACAGGTCTGGCTGTTAAAGAGTTGGAGTCTGCGTTAAAGATTAACCCCAGGGCGCTCGATGCCTATAATGCCCTCGGAAGCATATATCTCGATAACGGTTTAACTGATTTGGCCATTATAGAATACAGAAAAATCCTGCAAATTGACCCTGATGAGGCGAGGGCTTACTACAATCTTGGTATCGCATGTGATATAAAAGGGCTATCAGAGGAGGCAATCAACCATTACAAAAAGGCATTAAGGCTAAAACCCGACTATCCTGAAGCCCTGTCTAATCTCGGTATAATCTATGGGAGGATGGGGAGACTCAAGGAGGCTCTACACTTTTTTAAAAAGGCTTTAAATATAAAACCTGATGATACTATAACCCTGATTAATCTGGGGGTTGCCTATGAGGAATTAGCAAAGAGCTATGAGCTGCAAGCTATGAGCATAGAGCATAGAGCAAAGGGCGAAGACTATAAAGCTATGAGCAATGAGCTACGAGCTAAGGCCGTTGAAACCTACCAGAAGGTTCTTAAAATTGACCCTGGGAATGTACAAGTAAAGGAAAGAATGACAAAACTCATGTCTTATTAGTTAAATCGGTCTCACTGATTTACTAAGGAGACCATAAGTAGAGTCTGTCCATAAATTATGATTTATACAATTAGTCATTCCCCGACTTGATCGGGGAATCCAGTGTTTTCAATAGGTTCTGGATTGTCCGGTCAAGCCGGACAATGACAAAATACGACTTTATGGACAGACTCTAAATAGTTTGATTAGTCTTATTGGTTTAAACTAATAAGACCAATCGAACAAATAGAACTAATAAAACTATTTTTGATAAACCAATGGGACAAATAGAACCAATTAAACAAATTAGACAGTATTTGGAATTTATTGTACTTTTTGGATTGGTGTTGACATCCGGCCTTGCTACCTATCAGAGAAATTTCGTCTGGAAGGACGATATAACACTCTGGAGTGATTGTGCAAAAAATTCCCCTTCAAAGGCCAGACCGCATAACAATCTATCAGTCGCTTATAATGAAAAAGACTTACCAGAACCGGCGATAGCAGAATCAATTACAGCCCTCATGTTAAGAAAAAATTATCCCAACCCATTTATTTCCCTCGGGGATGCCTATCTTAAAAAGGGTTTTTTTGACACGGCCATTATGGCTTATAAAAGCGCCCTGAGCATAAAGTCTGATTACTCAGATGCATACTTCGGCATGGGAAATGCCTATGCAAAAAAAGGCGAGATGGACACAGCTATAGAGACATTTAAAAAGGCGGTTGAGCTTCGGCCTAATGACATAACTGCCCGTGTCAACTTAGCGGCAGCTTATGGGTCTAAGGGATTAACAGACCAGGCTATAGCAGAACTTCAGCAGACCATGGTCATCAAACCTGACAGCCCTGATATACATTATAACCTGGGTGTAGCCTATGAGGAGAAGGGTCTCTTATTCAATGCACTGGCAGAATATAAGACAGTCCTCCATCTGAGGCCGGATGACCATGAGGCAAGTTATAAGTATCTTGAGATTAGTAGAAACTTAAAGCTAAGGGTAAAGGGCAATTAGCAATGAGCAAAGAACAATTAGCTAAGAGCACAGAGCTAAGAGCTGAGAGTAAAAACTCTAAGCTATATGCCAATAGCTCTAAGCCCTTACGCTGGATAGAACTCATAGTTGTAATTACCCTTGTGTTGATATACGGGTGGGCTACCCATCAAAGAAATTTTGTCTGGAAAGACGATATGACACTCTACCTGGATGTGGTCGAAAAATCCCCTTCCAAGTCCAGGGCATACTCCTCTTTACAGGTAGCCTTCATGAGTCAGGGTCAATACAGGGAGGCGATTGAGGCAGGCAAGAGTGCTGTCTACCTTAATCCCTGTAATGTTGAGGCATACAATAATATGGCTGCTGCCTATGGAAGGTTGGGCCTTTATGAGGAGGCAATAGTGGTCTTAAAGAAGGTTCTCCGTTATGCACCTGATTATTCTGATGCATACTACAACTTAGGGGTTTCGTATCTTGGACTTGGCCAATATAAAGAGGTAATAGAGGCATCAGCAAGGGCCATCTATTTCAAGCCTGACCATGCAGATGCATATAATAACTTAGGTATAGCCTTTCTCAGGATGGGCTGCAATACTGAAGGGATTAATGCCCTGAAGAAGGCTATCCACTATGGCCCTGACACAGTCAAGGCATATAATAATCTTGGTGTTGCTTATATCAATATAGGAAAATATGCAGAGGCTGTAGAGGTTCTTAATGAAGCCATTCGCCTTAAGCCTGACTATCTGCAGGCCAGAAATAATCTCGCCGTCGCAAAAAGCAGACTAAAAGAAGCAGAGAGCAAATAGCATAGAGCATGGAAAAAACAAAAAGGCAGAGGGCTTTAAGCCCTCTGCCTTTGCTACTTATAGGAGATTAGTAGGCGCTCTTGCCCGTATGGCATCTCAGACAGCCTGTGCCGGCAGCTAAGGTGCTATAATCAAATCTCAGGATGTCCGCATACTCAGAGCCATGGGCCTTATGGCATGAGAGACACATAACAATGTCTCTGCCCGGAGTAATTGTGTCGCTGAGAGTAGTTATCGTCTGTCTCGCAAGAGGTGTCTCAATATTATAGGTGGTACTGGTGGATGCATATTCGCCAGTACTTGGCAGTACTACATCAGTCGGATGCCTTAGCCATGGGCTTGCACTACCAATGTCAGTGCTTGCATGGAAATTACCATGACATTCTGAACACAACTCACTGATGGTATCTACGTTGCCCCAGGTCAGACGTGTCCTTCTTGCAAATACAGCGCCTTTGTATTCATTGTGGACTGTGGCAGATGTGTTACTCCATGAGGTCTCTTCACCACCCTTGACCTTGTAAAGGAACCTGTAACTTGTGGCTACAGAACGGCCCTGGCTACCTTCAGCTATAGAACCGAATTTCAGTACGCTATCACTGGTATGGTGTCCACCTCTGACAGCAGCCGCTTCACTGGACTGATCCCTATCTCCATGACATCCATTCTGCCCTGCACACTTTAATCGGCTGGATGTGTTAAAATCCCTAGCTGCAGGGTCATATCTTGATAAATAGCCAGGTGGATTATTCAGCAGAACAGTATCCTGAGCACCATAAGTAGCACCTAAATCATCGACATTGTGCACTTTGGTTTGGCTGCTTGAGGCATAGCTGAAATTCCCTGCTGCTAAGTCTGTACCTGTGTGCAATACCTGTGGTATGCCGGTTATTATGTTGCTGGCAGTATTCTGCGCATGGCAACCGGTACAGCCCGCCTTATTCACCAGGGCCTCCTGCGGGCCAGCTGAAACCACAACAGTACCACCCTGACTATTATGCATTGTGTGGCAGGTTACACAGGAAGTAGCAGTAATCGTGGCATCTGCAAATCCATATGCCAGAACCACAGGTAGTAGGGCTACAAGACCTATAATTAATATC
>PEUB01000050.1:449-885 GCA_002780895.1 Nitrospirae bacterium CG02_land_8_20_14_3_00_41_53 | reverse complement strand
TTTTAAATTAGCAATTTAGCATAGAGCAAAAAGCGATTAGCTTAGAGCGAAGAGCATAGGGTTCTCACACTTTGCCCTTTGTCCTGTGCTATTTATTATTTGCTCTCTGCTCTTAGCACTTAGCTCTTTGCTGATAGCCCCTTGCCCTTTGCTCATTGTTATTTACTCCGTTACTCTTCGCACTTTACTATTTCCTCTTTGCCTTTGTATTAGGATAGCAAAGGAGTTGTGGCATAGAGCTAAGAGCTTTTGTTCTAAAACCCTCATCCTTTACTATCCACAATCATTAAAGCAATCATCATGCCAGCTTTTTAAGGCACATATATAAGGGGAAAATAGCTAATAGTTAATAGCTCTTAGCTCTTTGCCCTTATAATTAAAGATATATCTTCATTAAACTTTTGTCAAGTATTTAAGTATTTTTATAAAATTTATA
>PEUB01000050.1:0-441 GCA_002780895.1 Nitrospirae bacterium CG02_land_8_20_14_3_00_41_53 | reverse complement strand
GAAGTGAAGGGTCTCTTAACACCTTGAAAACATGAGATTCTTCGCTTCACTCAGAATGACAGAAAAGGCTTTTATCATACTTTTGCAAGAGGCTCTATTTTTATAAAATTATGTAAGCCATCTTTGTCAAGCATTTTTTACATCTTTTGCTGAATAATACTTGTTCAAAATATAGATTGCTTCGCCCCCGAAAGCTTCCGGGGGACTCGCAATGACATTATACATTTTAGTAATCAACTAATGGCCAGTGACAATTGACTATTGACCTTTACTTATAGCCATCTATGTATCCATTTACACAGTCTGTGTAAAACTTTACATACTATAGCAAACACAATGAATACTGTTGAACTAAGCCGCTAAGGCGGCAGCTTTAACAGCCTCAAGCAATAAGCCTTCAAGTCGTAATTCTGCGTTTAATAACCCTGACAGGTCTCGCTA
>PEUB01000042.1 GCA_002780895.1 Nitrospirae bacterium CG02_land_8_20_14_3_00_41_53 | reverse complement strand
ATTATTTTCATGGACGAGTTTAGATTTCTCTTGGCCGAAGGGTAGAGGCTAACTCAATAACTAATCTGTGAAATGTGGAGACCTCTGCCCTTCTTCTGATTCCCCTGTCCAGAGAAGTCAACGAAATAATGTCACAGTTCAAGGGCTGACCCCATTTTATTATTTCATTTAACGTTTGCGGATGCCATTGATGAGTGGCATAAGAAGTGGAAAGAATTCTTGAAAGAGCGCACAGTGGAATCCGTTACTGGACGATGGCATTACACGCACAAACGTCTGCGCTCGGCATATCACAGTCTCAGATCAAATCTTCCTTACCTGTTTACATACCAGAAATATCCAGAACTTAATATCCCGAATACGACAAACTCACTGGATGGGGCTTTTGCACACTTGAAGGGATTACTTCAAATCCATCGGGGACTGAAGATAGACTTGAAACGTAAATTAATCTTATCTATACTCCAAAACAGACACCGAAAAAAGTAACAAAGCGAAAGGGGTCAAACCTTTAAACTTTAATTGAGACATTTACTCTTAAGTTCCTCAATTTCTGCTCTGAGATGCCTTGAAACATTAATTTCCTTTTCAATCTTTTTAAGAACAATACTCACAGCAGCGCCTTTTATACCAAAAGCCCTCCCTATTTCAATATTCTTTACTCCTGTTAGATTTCTACAAAGGTATATCCCCACATCCCTTCCAAAGTTGTCTTTTTTCTTACTTCTTAAGGCATCTTCTCCATATTTATCAGTTATCACTTTAATTATCTTTTCTACAGGAACATCAGCATTGATTAATTTCTTCAAGGAAGAAGTCTCATCATCCTTATCTTTCTCACCAAGAAGTTTCTTGATACCTTCTATAAATTCTTCTCTACCAAGGACTACTCCAGCTTTTACCTCATCTAACCATGACCTATCATCAATCGCTTCTGTCTCTACAAATTCCCTGTATTTCTTAATCGCAGCACCTTTGTTTTCAGAAAAATAACTCAAGGTATCATCGGTCTCTGTAAGTCCTCCCTTGTTCTTACGAAAAAAATCCTGATAGCTTGACCACTTATAGTTCATTGGGCTATCTATAATACCTGACCTTACTGGGTTTAAGTGAATATACCTGCTTAATTGAAGAAGGTAACTCTCTTTATCTACTACTATGGCCTTAAACCTTCCTTGAAATAAATGCCCAAATCTTCTATGTCTCATATTTATATAAACTGTATAACTGGTATTTATGTTTTGCATTATTTGTGAAAGGTTGGCTTGAGGGGTTTCTAATAAAAGGTGGTAGTGATTTCTCATCAAGCAATAGGCGTGAAGTAGGTATCTATATCTATCCTTTGTCCTCTTCAGGATTTCTAAAAATTTCTCTCTGTCTCTGTCATCGAAAAAAATATCTTCTTTCTGATTTCCTCTTGATGTTACATGATAGAAGGCTCCTTCATATTCAATCCTTAGTTGTCTTGCCATGTGAATAGAATATAAAGAGAAATGGGGGAATGTCAATTAAATTTTAAAGGTTTGACCCCTTTTCTTGATTTTTCTTTTCCCTATTTGTACTCTATTTGTATTCTACTTTATCTACATTTTATAATTTTTTATAATTCCCTTTGTAAAAGCTAAAAAGTTCTCCGTGTAGTCTCTCCGCTTTGATCAGTTGAACCATGATAATGGCAACAATTGCAGTTCTGGGTATTCCGGCTGGACGTGCAACCCGATCCACCGCCAGAGTGACAACTACCACACGACCCCCCTGTATAGAAAGGGTCGCCTGAGGCAGAGTCATGGTGAATCTTATAATAATGATTTTCATAACAGGAGGTAGTAAACTCATAATCGTCTTTATGACACCTGTCGCAGAGGTATGCTATCTCTTTGTTTTCATTATATGGAAATGAACAATCTGTTTGGGCAATTGTAGTTACAGTACCGCCCAGTGTCCCACCATTAACCTCTTTCCTGATCAAGGTTACATTAGGTGAACCATGGGGCTCATGGCAGTCTAAACATGAAAGTACCTTATTATCCAGGGTAGAACTATAAGGGGAATTTAGGCTTACTGCTCCATCGGCACTGCCCTTACCATGTTTTTCAATGCTCCAGTCAATGGGTCTTAGCCATCTATTTAGCGTGGTACTCCACACACTATTACTTGTACTAGTGTGACAGTCAGTGCAGAAGGTAGCGTAGTCTGGTGTCTTCGCTGCCTGTGTAGCCCGATCGCTACTGGCATTGTCAGGTTCTAAGTTGGTGGAGTTGTAGTAGCGTGGAGGTTGATAATTAGCAGTGTAATCATCCATTCTTTCATTATCCCCATCTCCCCAGAGATTACTATGATCCGAGGGCTTAGATATTGCCGACTTAGTGGGGTCATAGGAACCAGCTGGTTTGCCACAGCTTCTTTGTGCAATATGGATATTATGGCAACCAGAACACGGGTTGCTATCAGCAGGAAAGCTCGTGAATGTTTTGCTACCATAGAGGCCAGTAATGAGTCTCCATATATCGTACAGGTTATGATAGGATGTGCTATTGAATGTATCGAAGATATTATTGGGGGTAGTATCGGGATTTCCTCCAAAGGTAATGCTATAGGTGTAATTGTAAAAAACAGGGCTTTGATAAGTGCCCGTTACAATATGGCAGTAAAAACAGACACTGTCACTTTGAGCATAAAGGTTTGTAGTTTTTGATGTATTAAAATTTTTTGACATGAGCTCATACTTGTCAGGTCCACCAGTTGGATCTGGCTCAGCCCCACCGATACTCGCATGCTGTTCATGGCAGTGTGCACAGTTGCCTTGGCCATAATCTGTAG
>PEUB01000051.1:1562-2054 GCA_002780895.1 Nitrospirae bacterium CG02_land_8_20_14_3_00_41_53 | reverse complement strand
CTTTTTCTACAGGTATAACTTTAACCCTATGCCGCTTTTCCCGAAACAAAAACATCAAGACAAAAAACGAAACAAAAGCACCCAATTCCACCGCGAAAAATATACTCGGCTTTCCTCTATAAATAAAAAAATCACCGAAATTCATTTTCGTAAAACCTGCCAAAAGCATGCTGGGAGGATCCCCAATCAACGTTGCCGCGCCTTGTAGATTACTCGATATCGCAATTGCAATCATCATTTTTATCGGGTTTAGGTTGATTTTACGAGCAAGCGTCAAAGCAATCGGAGCAATAATAAGAACCGTGGGGTTGTCCGATAATAGCTGCAAATAAAAAATTAGCCACCAAATTTGCTCTTTCTCAAGAAGACGTTCCGGTAGAAAGGCTATTTTCTAATTCAACGCCCATCTAAGGGCTGAATTAAACCTCATTTTGTCTCTTGCGCTAGAAATAAGAGGGGCAATTTTTCTAATATTGTAGCCTATGCAGAGTA
>PEUB01000051.1:0-1540 GCA_002780895.1 Nitrospirae bacterium CG02_land_8_20_14_3_00_41_53 | reverse complement strand
AATTAAACCTCATTTTGTCTCTTGCGCTAGAAATAAGAGGGGCAATTTTTCTAATATTGTAGCCTATGCAGAGTAGTTTAAATTCAGATGAGGTACGAGGTAGCCCCCTACATAAGAACTGTCTAAAGCCTAGATTTTTCTTAAAATGGCCAAAAGGTGTTTCCGCGGCATGGGCGCGTTGGTTATATTTTTTCTTGCCAGCTTCCGCAGCCAGCCTATTTCGCATCTTTATAACAAGATCTTCCCTTGTGTGCCTGGTAACAAACCTGAGTTTTGCCTTACCGCGAAGGCATAAACTTTTCTTAAGGCATTGCTGGCAATCTTTGGCTTGGTAGAGAGTCAATTCTCTTTCAGACTGAACTGTTTTTTTACGAAGGATATTGCCTTCGGGACAGATGTACTGATCTTTGATACGGTTATATCTGAAAAGTTGTTTACTAAAAAGACGCTGTTTGTTTTTGAATTTATCTTTCTTGTCTCTGGCATAATCAGGATGAGGCAAATATCCTTTAATCCGGTTGTCATCTAGATAGGTAAGGCTATCAACTGAGTAATAGCCGCTGTCAGCTAAGAGTTCTTTGGGTTTCGTTTTAAAGATTTGTTTTATAATTTCTACTTGTGCCTTGACTTCACCAGCATCAGCAACGCAAGTTTTAACTTCGCCTGAGAGGATAATCTTCCTTTTATTATCTACTGCTATTTGACAGTTGTAATTTGTTTGTATGGTCTGGCTATCTTTCATAAAGTTAGCATCGTGGTCGGTTAGGTTGATTTTATCTTTGTTTAATTCTTTGGCCTTGTGTAAAGCCTGCTTAATCTTCTCAAGCCGCTTCTTTTGATCTTTGATATCTTCAGGCAGCTCATCGCCGGTTTTATCTTCTCCGTACAACTTGTCTTCTGCTTCATCCGTTTTTATAGCTTCACTTATGGTGTCTCTAATACGTTTCTTTTGTTCTTTTAACTCTTCTTGAGTAAAGCTCTTTCGGCTTGAGGCATTGGCCCTGATTTTGGTTGAGTCTAAACTTACTGTTCCAAGCTTTATTAAGCCGATTTCTTTGGCTGCTTTGACTATGCTTATAAAGGAATCTTCTAAGATGGACTGGTGGTTCTTTCTAAAGTCAGAGATGGTTCTGAAGTTTGGCGCCTGCTGCCTGGTTAGATAAATATAAGCTATGTTTTCTTGAGCAGATTTCATAATCTTTCTGGAGCTAAAGGTGCCTGTGGCATAGCCATAAAACAAGACTTTAATCAGCAGCCTGTAGTCATAACATGGAGCGCCGACAGTGCCTTGTTTATTCGTAAGAGCGGATAAATCAAGATGCTCTACGATGTCATCGACGACAAAACAAAGATGGTCTTGGCCTAAAATATCTTTGGGATTTGAAAAGAACAGCATAAATTGCTGCGGCTGATAGCTTCTGACGGCCATAATTGCCTCCTTTTGGTAGTTTTCTATCAGCCATATTATACCATACTTTTAGATTTTATCGACGGAATATGCAATTATTTTAAAACAGAGGGATGAGGAATTATCGGACAG
>PEUB01000027.1 GCA_002780895.1 Nitrospirae bacterium CG02_land_8_20_14_3_00_41_53 | reverse complement strand
ATTTATCACAGGGCTGATTTTGCCGGTTTTGATGTGATCAAAAACGATATCATGGGTCAAGACGATATCATGCTCAATTGTATGGATGGTGACATGGTCGAGCCCCTTGTAAAAATTGGTTATTTCCATGCGATATCTATTCTCTTTAACAAGACCAAAAGTTCTTTCGATTCCAGTTCTGAAGGGCTTCAATTTTTTATAGATCAAGCTATGAGGTAAAGCTGGCCCGTATTTTCTGTATCCGTCTTCGAAGTAAGTGTAGTGAGTATAGCCAAATTTATACTGCTCTTTGATATAATCACATTGGAAAAGTAAAGGCTGTTCGGATTTTGTGCAAAGCTTGAAACAGGCATATTTCGTCCTTTTTTGCTTGTATTCGATTCCCCGCGGTTTCATTCCAGAACCCCAGGGACATAACGGGTATCCATCTCTGGTAAATGCTTTTGGATAAACCATCTTCTTTCTTACGATGATAGGAATGATCTCAAAGAACTCGTAGATGTCATGATGAATTTCTTCTGTATCATACCCCTTGTCCAAAATAATGTAAGAGAACTGAAGGAAGGGATAACGGGTGATAAGTTCTTCCATAAGGACAAGGATAAAAGCCTGATCCGATTCATTAGCGGGTGAGAGAAGGGTTACGAGTGGTATACCGCTAATTGTTCTCAAGCTGTGAGCCTTATGACCGACTGCATATTTATGCTTGTGATGACCTTTGCCTGAAAAAGCGACGCTTGGATCATTAAAGTGCCATTGCCCCTTTTCATCCTTCTGTCCTCTTGTAGAACCAGAAGTGATCAGAAATGTTGAGTCGGCAACAAGAATAATCCCCTTCCTTCTGTTCTTTGGAAGTTCTTTGATATCAGGATCAAGTAATCCCAGAGTGTGCGCCTTTTTGACGAAACGTTTGTGGATTTCAATAAAGCCGTTTGGCCCAAGCCTTTTCCTCAGCGTATTGAAGGTGTTGTGAGAGGGTTGAGTGTCCCGGGTGACAAAACGGTACAGATCAATTTTCTTTAAGGCTTTGGCCAACTGTCGATCCGAAAGAATTCGCTCTTTGACTTTAATCATTCTGGCTAATATCAAAGCGGTGCCATATCCTCGAGGCCCGATACCCGTATAGCGGTCAACCACGGGAGAAATACAGTCAATATCGATTGTAGAAAAGTACGCTATGAAATCTTTCTCCTCTTGTGTGAGAGTATTGAAATCCCTTGCAAGTCCAGGTAAGGGGATTTGAAAATCAACCATGATCATGCTCCTTCTGTTCAATACTGGTGTTCAATATTGAATAAGGAGCATAACCTGTTTAAAATATAAAGTAAGCTTCTAATTGACTCTCATTTTCAAAGAGCAATAGAGGCCCATTTTTGAGTTAACTTACCCCACGAAAGGCCCATTTTTGAGTTAACTTTTTTGAAAAAGCCAGGTTTTGAGACCTAACATCTACGAAAAGCCCATATATTTGAGTTAACTTTGTTTTTATGTCTCTATAACTTACTGTTATCATTACATAAATAGGTATTGAACAGGCTTAA
>PEUB01000101.1:2258-32526 GCA_002780895.1 Nitrospirae bacterium CG02_land_8_20_14_3_00_41_53 | reverse complement strand
TTTTTAAATACTCAATATCTTCATGGACTTTCTGTAAAATATCAGCCCCCTCATTAATACCAAGGACAAAAGGCTTTCCATCGAATATTTTGTATTGTATCAGCGGGGCTTTATAAAGAAGTCCATTATCTCTTAGATGTTGGTGAATAAGTGTATATTCTCCGAACCTATCAGCAAAGAATCCTCTGAGTTTATCTGCAGTTCTTTTAACAGAGTCGTCACACGTAAAATTAAAAATTAATGTTTTAACTTTCATATTCTTGATAGAACATTTCCTATTCCTTCTATCTCAAAAACTTTTTCGTCTGATACTTTAACCGTAAGCGATGTTGGTTTTAATATCTTCTGCTCTTCTCTTATCGGAACCATATAACTTATCAATGGAAAATTATTATCTATCTTTTTACACCTTTCATGCATCAAAAAAACCTGACCGTTTCCTTCCATTATTTGTGTATCTTTAGTAAAAGGGATGGGATACTCTGTTTGTATGGTCTCCTTTTTTATATCGTCATCGTCTACTTTTTTGATGATGACTTCGCTATCTAAGGAAATAGGAGATTCAGTATCACCACAGGTTAGAGGAGAAGTTTTAAGTGCCTCAGCAATATCACTTGTGAGCGTTTCACTTTCGAGAATTGCCGCTATCTGTATTTTTTTTGGAATAGGCATATTGTCTTCCAAGGGCATTAGTAAATTTACCACCAAGTGTACCTCCCCATTTGACAATGGCAGAAGTTGTATAGCTTTTAATAACACAAGGGGTTAGAAGCCTTGAGCCAGCCCACAGCAAATCATTTTCAATCAGGTCAAGATATTCTAAGGGGTACTTGTTATTTTTATTACGCTGCAAGGCATTTGCAAGCATTCCTATAACAGCAGTTGGTTAGAAGCTCTTTAAATATGTCGTCAATCGTATTTTTCTTTGTAACACCTACCGGTGAAGTATTCCCCCAATAAAGAAGTGTTGTATTCTGAGGCATAAGCCCTGCTGTTTTAGAAATATAGTCTGAATACATCGGTGACACAGGAAACGGCAGTGGTCCCGTTTCAGAATATGCAACAAGTATCTCTATCGGATTTCCATGAGGCACTGCATGGGAAAGACTTGCCCCTATCTGACCGGACAGCATAAAACGATATGCCTCAATAGCAACTTTCATTCTGTCTTTTCGTCCATTATTATCATCAACTGCATAAGGATTCGTGCTTCCAAGATTTAACTCAACAAGACCAATCCTGTCCACATCAAGTGCTGATACAAAAGCATAGATACCTGACGCATAAGATTTGTTAAAAGGCATCATAGTTTTCGGATCTGACGAAACCCTGTTATGAATGACCTGCTTGGAAGTCGTATCGATTTCTAACACTGGCATTAGCCATGAGAACATCGCCCTTGAAGTCCTTCTTGCAGAAATTCCACCTTCACCAGCTACAGCTTCAGGTTTTGCAATTAAATAGCCATGGCTATCACAAACTGCACAATTCTTAATGGCATCCGCCTCACTTATCCCTGAGTCCTGTGATAAGTTTCCGTTATTAATAGTACCTGGTCTTATAGGTTCTCCTGCCTTACAGCCTGCACATAGCTGGACTGAGGAGTATAACCCATTTACTATTAAATGTTTCATCCCCTCATAATGCCAGTGCTTAAGCATTCTTCCAGATACAGCAGGAGCTTCCTGTCTCTCGCCATTTTCATTAAGAAATTCCATAATTCTTATATCAGTCACATTACCAGCCACCGCCTCGTTATTGAGGTCATGAACGTTCAACTGGGTCTTTACTGCAAATGTTACAAACCTAAGCATCTTGCACCTCCTCTATTATTTTTTATCTAATTCTTCTAATATCTTCTTAAGATGCTCATCCAGATAAGGTATTTTATTTTTTACAATATCCCATAAAATATCATAATCTATCCCAAAATATTCATGAATAAGAATATCTCTAAGCCCAGAAATCTTTTTCCACTCAACAAATGAACACTCTTCCCTAAAATTTGATGGTATATTTTTTACAGCCTCACCTATTATCTCTAAATTTCTAATCACTCCATCAACAAGAAGCTCATCTTTGACAAATTCCTCATAGGATTTTCCTTTGGTATATTTTTGTATTTTCTGGATGCTCGTAACGGTATCTGCCTCCTTCTAAAAATGGGCAGTATAGCACTTCGCATTCAGGACATTTTCATTTTGCTCTAATAGGACATTATCACTTTACTGTTACAGTGATAGCTTTTTAACTTGACATTAGTTTTTATATATGATATATATAATAAATATTATCACTTTACTGTTACAGTGATAGCTTTTTAACTTGACATTAGTTTTTATATATGATATATATAATAAATATTATATTCTGCGGTCTCTGCCGCAGTTCCGATGTACGTAGAGCTGTTGGAGGAAAAGACCTGTAGGTTGATAGAATACCTATGGGATGGTAGATATTGAGCAGGACATATGGCGGTGGTATCACAATATTTCTGAGTGTTACTATCACATAGAAATAACGGTGAAGTATCGGAAAGCACTTTTGAACAAGAAAGTAGAAGGAGCGATAGTAGAAGCACTGAAAGGATTAAAAGAGAGGTACGCGATAGAGATCAGTACAATTGGATTTGATCAAAACCATATGCATATACTGTGTCGATTTTTACCGAAATATTCAGGAGGTCAGGTAGTGAAGAACCCTGCGGCAGAGACCGCAGGGTTCTTCACATAAATTCTTTGAAAGTATTTTTTTCGATGATTAAAGATTAGGCAATTTGTTTTATGGTTTAGTTTTTTCATTAATTTCAAAAACTCAAAGAAAGGAGGATTTGATTATGAAGGTTATTACAAGAAGAGATTTTTTAAAGATCTCTGGAGTTGCTGCAGTCGGCCTGACAATCAGTCAATTAGGATTTGATCTTACCGCTGTTCAGGTCTATGCTGCTGAACTCCGGATCAAAGGAGCAAAAGAAACGCCTAGTATCTGCTGTTTTTGCGCTGTAGGGTGCGGCATCATTGTGGCTACGGATAAACAGGGAAAGGTTATTAATACCGAGGGAGACCCTGATCATCCAATTAGTGAGGGTGCATTATGTGCTAAAGGTGCGGCATCGTATCAAATAGCGGTTAATGAAAACCGCCTCAGAAAGGTGCGTTATCGTGCTCCTTACAGCGACAAGTGGAAAGAAGTTAGCTGGGATTGGGCCTTAGATAAGATCGCAGCAAATATTAAAAAGAGCCGAGATAAGAGCTTCATGGAGAAAAATGCTGATGGTAAAGTGGTAAACCGAACAAATGGTATTGCATCTGTTGGGAGTGCTGCCTTAGATAATGAGGAATGCTGGCTTTATCAGAAGATGCTCCGTGCATTTGGTCTTGTCTATATTGAACACCAGGCCCGTATATGCCACAGCCCTAGTGTACCGGCTCTGGCAGAGTCGTTCGGTCGCGGCGCAATGACAAACCATTTTATTGACATTAGAAATGCAGATGTTATCCTTAACATGGGTGGCGATGTAGCGGAGAAACATCCTGTTACATTTAAATGGATTCAGGCTGCGCGTAACAGAGGTGCAACCTTTATCCATGCAGACCCTCGTTTTACCCGTACCTCATCAAAGGCAGACATCTATGCAAGACTACGTCCAGGGACAGATATAGCATTTCTTGGAGGTATGATCAAGTATATCCTTGACAACAATCTCTATGATGAGTTTTATGTAAAAAACTATACAAACGCCTCCTTCATCGTCGGTCCTAAATACAGTTTCGATGATGGTCTCTTCTCAGGATATGACCCAAACAAACGGGCTTATGATAAGTCAACATGGGCATTGGAAAAAGATGAGGCTGGAATCCCAAAAAGAGATATGACACTGCAGAATGAAAGGTGTGTTTTCCAATTACTCAAGAAACACTATTCACGTTATACCATGGAAAAAGTAACTTCTATCACCGGAACGCCGCAGGAAGACCTCGAGAAGGTTTACAAAACATATGGCTCAACAGGAAAACCGGATAAGGCAGGAACAGAATTATATGCAATGGGGTGGACACAGCATACGGTTGGAACACAGAATATCCGTACCATGTCTATAATACAGACGCTCCTTGGTAATATGGGAATTGCAGGCGGCGGTGTCAACGCCCTCAGAGGTGAATCAAACGTTCAGGGTTCAACGGACCAGGCACTCCTTTTCCATATATTGCCTGGCTATCTCCCAGCGCCAAGGGCACAGTGGGCAACACTTGCGGATTACAACAAAACTACTCCTTCAACAAAGGATCCGAGAAGCGTCAACTGGTGGAAAAATAGGCCAAAATATGCGGCATCCCTCTTAAAATCCTTTTATGGAGAAAAGGCAACAAAAGAAAATGATTTTGGTTATTCATGGCTGCCAAAACTTGATCCGACTCAGGATGCATCCTGGCTGAATCTCTTCGACGAAATGTACAAAGGAACCTTTACGGGTTTCTTTGCATGGGGCATGAACCCGGCCTGTTCAAGTGCAAATGCAGGAAAAATCCGTCAGGCACTGGCAAGGCTTGACTGGATGGTGAATGTGAATGTCTTCGATAGTGAAACTGGTTCTTTCTGGAAGGGTCCAGGTATAAACCCTAAAAATATAAAGACCGAGGTATTCCAGCTTCCATGTGCTGCCTTCATGGAAAAACAAGGGAGCATAACTAACAGCGGACGCTGGATGCAGTGGAGATGGAAGGCAGCTAATCCTCCGGGAGAGGCCAGGCCTGACGGCGAGATTATCTATGATCTATTTAGGAAAGTTGAGGGCCTTTACAAGAAAGACAAAGGGGCCTTTCCATATCCTATATTAAATTTAAAGTGGGACTATGAGACCAATGGCAGATTCGATATCCATAAAGTCGCAAAAGAGATAAACGGTTACTTCCTTGAAGACGTCCCAGAGCATCCTGTAAATAAGAACGCTTACAAGAAAAGCACCTTAGTGCCAAGCTTTGTTTTCCTCCTCGATGACGGTAGAACCTCCTGCGGAAACTGGATCTATTCAGCCAGCTATACAGAGGCTGGGAATATGGCTGCACGGAGGAAGAAGACCGATCCAACTGGATTGGGTCTCTATCCAGAGTGGGCCTGGGCATGGCCAGTCAACCGAAGGATTATTTATAACCGCGCCTCTGTTGATCGTGATGGTAAACCTCGTAACCCTGATAGAGCTATTCTCAAATGGGATGCTGCCAATAAGAAATGGATAGGGGATGTTCCTGATGGTCCAGCACCACCTATGGGAACTCAGGGTGTTTATCCATTTATCATGAAGCCAGATGGGGTTGCATCACTCTTTGGACCCGGGTTAGCAGATGGCCCATTCCCTGAACATTATGAACCTCTTGAATGCCCAATAGAGAAGAACATCATGTCAAGCCAGAGGATAAACCCTGCTATAAAGATATTTAAGGGAGGGCCTGATGTATTTGCAACATGCGACCCGCGATATCCTTTTGTATGTTCAACCTATAGGCTTGCAGAACACTGGCAGACCGGAGTTCTCACACGGTGGCTCCCCTGGCTCATTGAGGCACAACCCCAAATCTTCTGTGAGATGGACAAAGAGCTTGCTGAACTGAAAGGTATTGAAAATGGTGACAGGGTAGTCGTGGAAACTGTGAGAGGGAAGGTTGAGGCCGTAGCCATGGTTACGCTCCGGTTAAAACCCCTTGTCATCGCGGGTAAGACGGTACACACGATAGGACTTCCCTACCATTATGGCTGGCTTTATCCAAAAGATGGTGGTGATAGTGCAAACTTGCTAACACCAACTGTTGGAGATGCTAATACAATGATGCCTGAAACAAAGGTATTTATGGCAAATGTTTACAAAAAGAAGGGGAGGTGATAAATAATGGCAGGTAAATCATTTTTTATAGATACAAGTAAATGCACGGCCTGTAGGGGATGTCAGGTAGCATGCAAGCAATGGAATAGGAATCCAGGAACGAAGACGTATCAGCGCGGGAGCTATCAGAACCCGGAGGACCTATCCTATTTTACTTACAAATTAGTAAGGTTCAGTGAATTAGAACTGGATGGCAAACCCAGGTGGTATTTCTTCCCTGATCAGTGCAGGCATTGTCTTGAGCCGCCATGTTTCTATACAGCACAATCATTGGGTGTGAAGGCTATTACGAGAGATGATGAAACCGGTGCAGTACTTCACAATCCAAAGGTGAAGGTAAAGGCATCTGATGCAAAGGCTATAAGGGAATCCTGTCCCTGGAATATCCCTCGATGGAATAAGAAAACCAGTGGAATGGCAAAATGCACTATGTGTATTGACAGGATTAAAGAAGGGCTGCTGCCAGCCTGTGTTAAAACCTGCCCTACGGGCGCTATGAACTTTGGTGATCGGGATAAGATGCTTGATATGGCAAACAAGAGACTAAGCGAGGTAAAGAAAATGTATCCTAAAGCCCAGCTTCTCAATCATGAATCTGTCCGGACAATCTACCTTGTTATTGATGAGCCTAAAAAGTATTATCAGTTTGCCGAGGCGATAGATATTACAGGAATAACAAGGATTGCGGCCATGAAAAAACTGATTCAGCCTGTAATAAACTTCTCTAAGTTGGCGGGGTAACAATTATTTAACGTTAACTTAAAATAGCTTGTTTCGGGAAAACCTCGAAACAAGCTATTTTTTTGAAAGTGAGGGGCGTTATTTGAGTGAATCATTAGAAAAGAGAAAAGAGCATATTACACAGCTTAAGAAAAAATATTCTGTATATAATGAAATTCTAAATTTTTATGAAAAGGTTTTAGAAGAGCAGGAAGCTATAGAGCTCACACTAAATGTTAATCCTGTAGAGACCAGTAAGGATTTGAAGGCTTTACAGATTAAAGAGGGTTTTCCTCTGATAAACAAAGGAGACTTTATCCTTGACATACCATCTTCTGTTATTTTATTTGAATCCCTGTGTCAGATTGGTAAAAATGCAACTGATAAGATGAGAGAAGATATTAATGTGATAGAAGATGCTATTAAAGATGGATTTTTAGACCTTGCGAAACTTTTGGAGAGACATTACGATAAAACATACATAGATAAAATATTGGAAGACATAGAGATAGACGAGGCGGTTTTGAACTTTCTTATTCACATGAGTATCAAACCCTTTCTTGATGCCAATGTCGAAAAGCTTAAGGACCAAGTTGATTTTAAGAATTGGCTCAGAGGATACTGCCCTATCTGCGGCTCTTTTCCCCACATGTCCGAGTTGAAAGGAGAAGGCCAAAGGTTCTTTGCGTGTTCTTTCTGTGGCTTTGAGTGGCCGTCTGAAAGGCTGAAATGTCCCTTCTGCGAAAACAAAGACCATGAATCACTTCACTATTTTTATGAAGAGGGGAAAGAGATTTATAGGGTGGATGTGTGCGATAAGTGTAAACAATACATTAAAACAGTAGATTCATGTAAACTTGATTATGAACCAGACCTTAACTTAGAGGATATCGCGACTATTCATCTCGATATTTTAGCATCTGAGAAGGGTTTTAAAAGACCTGTCCCTAACTTGTGGGGTACTTGAATGCTTTTTAAATAATACTCTTATCTTGTGAATATTCAACACCTCTACCTCCTTTCTCAATATTACCGATTATAAAGGCATTGTATCCTGACTTTTTAAGTAATGAAACGGTATACCCGGTTGTATCCTTAGAGACTACCATAAGATAACCCAACCCCATATTAAAAGTTTTTTTCATTTCTTCTTCAGGTATATCCCCAATGTTTTTTATCAGACTAAAAATTTTTGGGACAGGCCATGAATTAATTCTAATATTCGCAAAAGTACCTTCAGGTAATATCCTTGGCAGGTTCCCGGGAATGCCTCCACCTGTTATATGAGCCATGCCTTTTATATCTATATTATTTCTCAAGTTCATAAATGCCTTTACATATATCTTTGTGGGCCGTAGAAGTTCCTCTCCGAGTGTGGTACCAAGATCGGGGATGTATGTATTTACGTCCATCTTTTTAAAATCAAAAAAAAGTCTCCTCACAAGTGAGTATCCATTGCTATGCAGACCATTTGATGCGATGCCTATGATTACATCTCCTTCCTCTATCCTTGAGCCATTTATTATTTTTTGTTTATCCACAACACCTACAGCAAAACCAGAAAGGTCATATTCATCTGCTGAATAAAACCCTGGCATCTCTGCTGTTTCGCCTCCAATCAATGAACAGCCTGCCTCTTTACATCCATTGACTATGCCCTCGATGACTTCCGATGCCTTCTCAGGTTTGAGCTTCCCTGTTGCAAAATAGTCAAGGAAAAATAAAGGTTCCGCACCGCTTGTGAGAATATCATTAACGCACATAGCAACAAGGTCTATGCCAACGGTATTATGCCTGTCCATCATAAAGGCGATCTTAAGTTTTGTGCCAACTCCGTCTGTTCCACTCACAAGTACAGGTTCTTTATATTTTGTAATATCGAGTTTAAAAAGGGCGCTGAAAGAACCTATCTCTGTCATAACTTCTGGTCTGAAGGTCTTCTTAACTATGGGGGAGATGAGTCTTACAAATCTGTCTCCCTCATCAATGTTAACACCAGCCTTTTTATAGGTAAGTTTACTCATTTCATATTCTTTTTTCTATCATGGTATATTTTGCATAAAGAGGTATTTAAGGGCAAGTTTTTTTATGATTAACACAAATCTCAAATTCTGATAAAATAGTCTTGATGCCAATTATCCTTGTTACAAACGACGACGGAGTTAATGCACCTGGTCTGATTTCCCTCTTCAATGCCATGAAAGAACTCGGTGATGCTTATATAGTAGCGCCAGACAGGGAAAGAAGTGCAGTCAGTCATTCACTGACAATGCATCGGCCGCTTAAGGTAGAAGAACTCATGGAACATGTCTATAGTACTAATGGCACACCAACAGACTGCGTGGCAATAGGAATAAGTAAAATTCTCGCTGAAAGGCCTGCACTTGTTGTTTCGGGCATCAACAAAGGCGCTAACTTAGGGGATGATATTACTTACTCCGGCACTGTTTCGGCTGCAATAGAGAGTACAATAATGGGTATCCCATCATTTGCCGTCTCTCTGGTTATTGAAAAACAGCCTGCCCTACCCTTACACTTTGATACTGCATCAAGAATAGCTGTTGTAATCGGAAGATATATCCTTGAAAAGTCTCTGCCTTACGACACGCTTTTAAATGTAAATGTCCCAGATGTCCAGATTAATAGCATCAAGGGTATTAAATTCACAAGACAGGGAAAACGTATCTATGACAATTCCATTCAGGAGACATTTGACCCTAACGGGAAGAAACATTACTGGATTGGGGGTGGGGAACCTTACTGGGAACATGGCGAGGATACAGATATTCAAGCTATTCAGAGCGGTTATATCTCTGTCACCCCTCTCCACCTTGACCTTACAAATTATGAGGCATTGGAATTTCTAAAGCAAAGATGGCCATTTAATGTGTGAAGAATCGGTAATCTTCCTTTACGACTTGTACACCTTTAAGGGCAGTGAGATAGGTATTGTTCCCCTCTAAAAAGAGGGGAAATAAAAATACATAGATCGAGGAAAAGTTCTGTGATATTAAGGTATATTTTTAAATGAAACAATATGATGTCATAATAGTCGGGGCTGGTCCTGCTGGAATATTCTCTGCACTTGAACTACTCAAACAGAAAGAAAATACAAAAATACTTATCATTGAAAAAGGCAAAGATATTGATAAGAGAATATGTCCAATGAAGATAAGGGATATTTCATGCGCAACCTGCCCTGAATGCGCCCTTCTCAGTGGATGGGGTGGCGCAGGGGCCTTCAGTGATGGGAAATTAAATCTTTCTCCAGAGGTTGGAGGTTTTCTTTCCAGATATATAGACAGGAACACGCTTCAATCTCTGATAACCTCTGTGGATGAAATCTATGTAAACTATGGTGCACCAAAAAAAACATATGGAGGTAATAAAGAAGAGGTATCTAAAATAGGAAGACTTGCATCAGAAAACAATCTTCTATTTATACCTTCAAAGATAAGGCATATAGGTACCGATAGGTGTAAGACACTGCTTAAGAATATTAAGGAATCGCTTAATAAGAAGGTAGAGACTATATTCAGTTCAGAAGCCGAAAGGGTCATTACAGAAAAAAAGAAGGCTGCTGGCATAAGGCTTAAGGACGGTACAAGGCTTTACTCTGACTTTGTAATCCTTGCCCCAGGACGTGAAGGTTCGAGATGGCTCGAAAAAGAAATGAGAAGACTACACCTTACACTCCTGAAAAACCCTGTTGATATAGGGGTAAGGGTTGAGATACCTGCTGCTGTATTTGAGCCGCTTACAAAAATAACCTATGAACCCAAACTGATATTCCATTCAAGAAAATTCAATGATAAGGTAAGGACATTCTGTGTAAATCCATATGGTGAGGTTGTAAGGGAATACCTGAAGGGTATCTGGACAGTCAATGGCCACAGTTATGCAAACAAGAAATCAAATAATACAAACTTTGCGCTTTTAGTAAGCACATTTTTTACAGAGCCGTTTGATGAACCAATATTGTATGGAAGATATATAGCAGGGCTTGCAAATCTGCTTGGCAAGGGTGTAATTATCCAGCGGCTTGGAGATTTACAGCAGGGTAGGCGTTCGACACAAGATCGCATATTAAAAGGTGAGGTACAGCCAACTCTCAAGGATGCAATACCAGGTGATTTAAGTTTCGTCATGCCCTATCGTCACCTATCTGATATTCTTGAGATGCTTGAGGCACTGGATAATATCGCCCCTGGTGTAAATTCAGAACACACCCTGCTATACGGCGCTGAAGTGAAGTTTTACTCAATGCTTCCCAAACTGACAGAGTCTCTCGAGACCGAGATAGATAACCTCTTTGCGGTCGGTGACGGAGCCGGGGTAAGCAGAGGTCTCATACAGGCATCCGTCTCAGGAGTAATAGCAGCGAGGACAATAAGTAAAAGGTTTGGCTGATGGATTTTAAAGAATTAAGAGATTTTATGGTAAAAACCCAGCTCATTCCAAGAGGTATCAAAGACGAGCGTGTGCTTAACGCAATGAAAAAAGTCCCAAGACATCTTTTTATTGATGAATCTATACAAAACATGGCTTACGATGATATGGCTCTTTCGATTGGTGAAGGGCAAACCATTTCACAGCCCTATATGGTCGCTGTCATGACCGAACTTCTTGAACTCAAAGGAAATGAAAAGGTATTAGAAATAGGAACAGGCTCAGGGTATCAGACAGCAATCTTAGCTGAGCTCGCTAAAGATGTCTATACCGTTGAACGTGTTGCACTACTTGCTAATCGTGTAGAAGAAAGATTTCATTCCCTCGGATACAATAACATTCATATTAAGGTCGGTGACGGAACTTTAGGATGGTCAGAAGAAGCTCCGTTTGACAGGATTATAATAACAGCAGGTACTCCAAGAATCCCCACTCCCCTGATAGAACAGCTATCCGAAGAAGGTATAATCATTGCCCCTGTGGGAGACCGTTTCTCACAACAACTTTTAAAGGTCAGGAAATCAAAGGGCAAGCTTTTAGAGGACTACCACACCCCGTGTGTATTCGTACCTTTAATTGGTGAGCACGGATGGAAGGGAGAAGGTTAAGAGTATTTCCCATTATCTTTGTCATAGCAGCAGTTGATATAATTTTAAGTTATTAATACATTGCCTTAAGCTGTCCGCAGGCTGCAAGTATATCCTGTCCTTTGCTCTCTCTTATCAAGGCTCTCATGTTGTTCTGTAAAAGTATTTTCTGAAATTCCAAGACGTTTTGATCTGACGTCCTTTTAAGACTACTTCCCGCATGCGGATTTAAAGGTATAAGATTTATCTTACATCGCAAGTCTCTCAGGAGATCGACAAGCCTGTGAGCATCTTCTGCAGAATCATTCTTTCCGTCAATCAAAACATATTCAAAGGTGATTTTTCTTCCCGGTTGAAGTGGATATCTTTTGCAGGCATTGATCAGGGATTTTAAGGGATATTTCTTGTTTACAGGCATTATTTCATTTCTTGATACATCAGTTGTTGCGTTCAGGGAAATAGCAAGATTGACTTCTGGAGCTTTTTTAGGAAGGAGTAATATCTTTGGCGTTATCCCCGCTGTTGACAAAGTTATCCTTCTTTTAGAGATGCCAATAAACAGGACAACCCTCCAGAGTGCTTCGACTACATTATCAAAGTTTGCGAGGGGCTCTCCCATGCCCATTAATACAATATTTGTTATCCTTTCTGGTTTGATGATCCTGTTAACGGCGATTATCTGGTCTACTATCTCATAAGACTTCAGGTTCCTGATCAGTCCGATTCTTCCTGTCAGGCAGAAACTACAACCCATTGCACATCCTGCCTGTGAAGATATGCATAAGGTAATCCGCCTAATGCGGAGGCTTTTGTCAGGTATTAATACACTTTCTA
The DNA here is from genome assembly GCA_002780895.1 of Nitrospirae bacterium CG02_land_8_20_14_3_00_41_53. Classification (GTDB taxonomy): domain Bacteria; phylum Nitrospirota; class Thermodesulfovibrionia; order Thermodesulfovibrionales; family SM23-35; genus 0-14-3-00-41-53. The sequence continues at coordinate 20,058 of PEUB01000101.1, read as the reverse complement.
TTGTCTGCCCATCTTCTAAAGAAAAGAGGAATTTCTCTGTCCCATCTAAGGATTTTAACCTTTTTACAAGTTCAAGGTTGCTGATAAAAGTAATTTCATTAAGTACATTCCGGAGGTCAATAGAAAATTCGGTGATTCCATCTATTTTAGCCGCATACCTTTTGTAAATCCAGTGTATAAGTTGGTCAGCCCGATATCGAGGCAGACCTCTATCTTCTATGAAGCGAAATAGCTCATCTTTAGACAGTGATTTCAGGTTTATTTTTTTTGACATCGCTTTTATCCAAAAAGTCTGCCCTGCCCTTTGATCTCTTTCCTCTCAACTTCCTCAAAAATTTTTATCTTTCCGTATTCACCATCAAAACCGGGAGCAATATTCACATTCCCTGAACGCACCCTCGCTATGGCCTCCCTGATAAGAGGTGCGCCTGCTCTTTCAATATCATCAAGCGGGGTATCCATAAGGATTTTAAATTCATTACCGAGTTTTTCTATGAGCTGTAGATACTCATTATTAACCGCCTTGCTATTTACACCGACTTTAAGGGTTTCAGCAATAATCTCGGGCAGTGGGACTAAGGAATAAAAAGGTGGTGCACCTGAAGGCCTGAAGCCATTTTCTCTATCAGCAAGTTTTTCAACCCTGTGCATAACACCAACGGTTACCCTTTTTCCACAAACAGGGCAGAGATAATTATATTTTATTGTCTCTTTTGGAGAAAGGCTTATACCACAAGCCCTATGACCGTCATAATGATATTTCCCCTCTTCAGGGAAAAACTCAATTGTTCCTTCAAAACCATCTCTTGTCTTAATCGCATTCATCATTGCCTTATATGATATCTCTGTATTAAAAATATTTGCCTCACGTCCAAGCTTTGCTGGTGAATGAGCATCTGAATTAGAAATAAGCGCTATCCTGTCGAGAGAAGAAAGCCTCCAATTCATGAGTGGGTCTGATGATAGTCCTGTCTCGATAGCAAATATATGTGGGGTTAATTCTTCAAAACACTCTTCAAGGGAATCAAAGCCTGAGCTTGCACCGAATACAGAGAAATGAGGTGTCCATGCATGTGCAGGGATCAATAAAGCGTCATCAGAGATATCAAGGACTATCTTTAATAACTCTTTAGCATCAAGTCCAAGTATTGGTCTTCCATCAGATGAAAGATTTCCGATTTTAGATAAAACCGCATTCATTCTTGCAGCGGTAGCAAGATCCGGGACAAAGACAAGACTATGTATTTTTCTCACCTTTCCGTTCTTGCTGTAAATACAACTTATCTCCGCAGTGAGCATAAAATAGACCTCTGCCCTGCACGATATCGGGATATCATTACTCTGATAATTATGTTTTAATTTAAATATGTTATTATCAATAGTTTCAAGTTTTTCTTTCATTTCCTGGAACCATTTCGGATGGGTGAAATCACCTGTGCCAATGACAGCTATACCTTTGAGTTGAGCCCATTTCCACAGGCTTTCTAAAGACATATCCTTGCTCGTAGCACGTGAATGTCTTGAATGTATATGCAGGTCACCAACAAAACGCATGTTTGATCATACCAGGTTCTTCTGTTTTCTTTTATGCCGGAAAATATAAATTGCAATCAGCAGTGCGCAGCCGATTATGACATACAGACTCCACTGCCTGCTTACTTCCATAATCCTTTCTTTATTGTTGCCTACAAAATAACCGATGTATGCCAGCACCCCTACCCATAAGCCGGCCCCAAATGTAGTATAAAGACAAAATTTTCCCAGATTCATTCTGCAAAGCCCGGCGGGAAAGGATATATAGTGCCTTACACCTAATATAAGCCTTCCTATAAATATACTTATATTTCCGTGTCTGAGGAAAAAATTCTCTCCTTTTAATAAATGCTTCTGTGTTATACCAAAATATTTTCCATACTTGAGTATAAACGGCCTTCCTAAATATACGGCAATGGCATAATTGAAAAGTGCACCTAACAAGCTACCGACAGTACCTGATACTATCACACCTGCCCAGCTCATCTGATCCTGTGAGATGAGATAGCCTGCAGGAGGTATTACAAGTTCAGAGGGCAGGGGGATAAAAGTGCTCTCTACGAACATCAAGGCCATAATATCAGGATAGCCCATAGAGCCAATTGTATCCACCAGCCAGTTTAAGAATGCATGCATTTCATTCCCCCATCATGGTCGGGGCGAGCAGATTTGAACTGCCGACCACTCACACCCCAAGCGAGTGCGCTACCAGGCTGCGCTACGCCCCGATTTCTCTGGTTTTTTTAATGAAGTTGACTCAGTATATCCCTGAGCCTTTTTTTGACATGCTCGATTGCTCGGGCAGGCTGACGAATTTCTGCCTTCTGTAAATCCTGTTCAGGTCTGGCTTTAACATTAACAGTCCCAAGTCCAAGTCTTTTTCTAACACCTTCTATCGTGTACCTTTCCTGATATAAAAGCCTTTTTATCTTAAGTAGAAGCTCTACATCTCTCTTAATATAAACCCTTTGGCCCGATTTGTTTTTTCTCGGTTTAAGAAAAGAAAATTCTGTCTCCCAGTACCTGAGGACATAGGGTTCAACGCCAACGATCTTGCTGACCTCTCCTATCTTATAGAAGAGTTTATCAGGAAAAGGCATGTAAGATTTCAGACTCTCAGGGGCAGATTTATACATTCCGTTTCTCTATGCCAGATTTTAATTGATTACTGGCCCTAAATGTAATTACCTTTCTCGGGGTTATCTCGAGGTCATCGCCAGTCTTAGGATTCCGGCCTCTCCTTGCCATCTTTTGTCTGACATTGAAAGTGCCAAACCCTGATATTTTAACTGACTCACCTTCTACAAAGGTCTGTTTCATTGTATCGAACAGGATTTCGATTATCTCTAATGCCTCTTTTTTTGAAAGTCCTATTTTCTCAAATATTCTGTCTACCAAATCTGCTTTTGTCATTATCCCCTCGCAATAATTTTTTTAATTATATTAAGGACATATGCTCTTGTCAAGAAGAAATTAGTTGAAGACTGAAAATAATTGAAGACTATCTTTATTTAATATAGCCTTCAATTAAAAAATCCCTACCAATTTTCCTTATTTTTAAGTCTTTTATTCTATATGCCTCTTCAAGTTTTTTATGGGTTTTTCCCCCAACTGCTGGAAAGGATCCCATCCCGCCGATAATCTCAGGTGCAACAAAAAACATTACTTTATCAACAATCCCATCTTCGAGTGCATGTGCATTTAATGATGAGCCGCCCTCTATTAAGACTGATGTAATCTCCATTCTCCCAAGTTTTTTCATCAGCCAATCAAGTTTAACTTTTTCACCTTCATACTTGATAATCTGAACGCCCTTATCTAATAATGTTCTTTCCTTTACTGCTGACTGTTCTTTTGTTATAGATTGACTTCTGACTTCTGACTTCCTTGCTATTATGATTGTTTCTGGCGGTATCTGAAGAATCTTTGCATCTACCGGTATCTCAAGGTCAGGGTCAATAACAATCCTCCGTGGATTTTTACCTCCTTTTATACGAGAGGTAAGCTGCGGATCATCAGCCTTTACTGTGCCAATGGCAGTAATTATTGCGTCAACGCGGCTCCTCAGCCGATGAACTATTCTTCTTGCCTTTCCACCTGTTATCCATTTTGATTGACCTTCAGGGGTTGCTATCTTTCCATCAAGGGTCATCGCAATCTTGAGTATCACAAATGGTCTTCCGGAAGTTATGTATTTTATATAAATTTCATTAAGCTTTTTTGCCTTATCCTCAAGAATACCTGATTTGACTACTATGCCTGCCCCCTGTAGCTCCAAGATTCCCCTGCCTGAAACCTTTGGGTTTGGGTCCTTCATCCCGATAATTACTTTCTTTATGCCGGCATTAATAATAGCCTTAGTGCAGGGAGGAGTTCTTTTTTCTGTATGGCAGCATGGTTCAAGACTTACATAAAGCGTAGACCCCTTAGAATTTTCCCCTGCTTTTTTTATGGCAAGTGCTTCGGCATGAGAGGTTCCATGTTTTCTATGAAAATCCTCGGATATTATTCCCCCGTTTTTAACAATTACGGCTCCTACCATAGGGTTTGGGCTTGTTCTCCCCCGTGCTTTTGCTGCGAGTTTGATGGCACGCCTTACGTAAAACTCATCATTCATGGATAATTAGGATAACATAAAAGAAGCATTTAAATTGCAGATTGGCATATTTGATTCTACCAACATAATTTCTTGCTTCTCACAATTTAATTAATTTTGATATAATTTTGATATAATAATTTTAGGGAGGTGACAATGAATCAGATATGGCTGGGATTAATAGCAATTACAGTAGTTGTGACAGCTGGTTTTATTATATTATTGACTATAGTGATTATAGAGCTGAAAAAGACGACTTCCTCTTTTAGGGAATTTTTGAACACAACAGAGGAATCTATCAAACCCGCACTGGAAGAATTACAGCAGACACTAAATAGCATAAGAAATGTATCTGACGATATAAATGATGTAACATCTGATATTAAGACATTCTCAGGAACAGTGAGAGATGTAGGGCAGAACATAAGGCATGTAAGTAACCTTATAGAAGATGTGACCACATCAACTACAATAAAGGCCTCAGGACTAAAGGTAGGTATAAAGACTGCCCTCGGGGTTTTATTGAATAATTTTTTTTTAGGGAAAGGAGGCGGAAAATGAGAGAGGAAGGCGGATACAGTACAGGCAGTATATTTGTTTCGTTTCTCCTCGGAGGCATTGTGGGTGCAGGTTTTGCATTGCTCTTTGCCCCTAGGTCTGGCCGGGAAACAAGGGAGAGGATAAAAGAAATTGCAGATGATGTGAAGGTTAAGGCAAAGGATTATGTTGAAGATGCAAAAGGAAAGGTTACATCTACTGTAGAGAAGGGCAAGGGATTTTTTGAGGAGAAGAAGTCTGCTATAGCAACGGCTATTGAGGCAGGCAAAGAGGCCTACGATAAGGAGAAAGAGAAATTATCCAAGGAATAGAATGCATGAGGTATCGATTGCCCTCAGCCTACTCGATATAGCAAAAAGGTATTGTGATAGGGAAGGATATAAGGGCATAGAATCAATAGGTGTTAAGATAGGAAAGGCCTCGGGCGTTATGTCTGAGGCACTCCTTTTTGCATTCGATGCAGTAAAGATTGATACTATCGCAGAGAAGGCACACCTGATTATAGATGAAATCCCCGTTAGTGGTTTCTGCAGCACCTGCAATAATAATTTCTCTGTAGAAGAAACATATGTTTTATGTTGCCCGAGATGTGGAGATATTTCATTTCGGTTAGAGACAGGACGTGAATTGGATATTTATGAAATGGAGGTATTCTGATGAAGGTAAAGGTTGTAACACGAATCCTTGAGGCAAATGACAGGATTGCTGTTGAAAACAGGAGGTTATTTAATGATGCAGGTGTTTATGTTATCAACCTCATGAGTGCACCTGGTGCAGGCAAGACATCCTTTATTGAACAGACAATTTCGGAGATCTGCCGGGGCGGAAAGAAACTTTACAGGAAGCTGAGTATAGGCGTTATAGAGGGTGACATTGCCGGCACTGATGATGCCCAGAGGATAGAAAGACTCGGTATCCCTGTCGTTCAGATAAACACAGGTAGTGCATGTCATCTCGATGCGAATATGGTTAACGAGGTGATTGTTGATTTACCGCTCAATGATCTTAATCTGCTTATTGTTGAGAATGTTGGTAATCTCGTCTGTCCTGCTGAGTTCAAGATTGGCGAGGATATGAAGGCTATGATCCTCAGCATAACAGAGGGAGATGACAAGCCTCTCAAGTATCCATTGATGTTTCAGGAATCATCAGCCTTAATCCTGAATAAGATTGACCTCCTGCCTTATACAAATGTAGACATAGAAAAAATAAAAAAGGATTCTTTATCCCTTAACAAATCCTTAAAGATATTTGAGGTCTCATGTAAAACAGGCGAGGGGATAGCTGAATGGATAGAATGGTTACAGTCACTTGTAACTTAATGAATGGAAAGAGTAAAAATATTAGTAAAAGGCGTTGTCCAGGGAGTTGGCTTTAGACCCTTCGTTTACAGCCTCGCTAAATCGTTAAATCTCAAGGGCTTTGTGATGAACTCATCTGAAGGTATTGTCATTGATATCGAAGGTGACAATAGCCCTACTTTTATAGAGAGGCTTAGCAAGGAAGCGCCACCCCTTTCACAGATAATGGGGGTTGATACAACTCCTATGCCATTTTATGGTTATCAGGATTTTCAGATAATTAAAAGCAGGGATGAAGGGAGTTTTACCCTCATTTCTTCAGATGTCTCTATATGTGAAGATTGCTTGAAAGAACTATTGAATAACAATGACAGACGTTATCTCTATCCATTCATTAATTGCACAAACTGCGGGCCAAGGTACACAATAACAAGATCCATTCCTTATGACAGACCAAACACTACAATGTCTGTGTTTAAGATGTGCCCTGATTGCAAAAAAGAATACCATAATCCAGAAGACAGGAGATTCCATGCCCAGCCAAATGCATGCCCTGGATGTGGGCCAAATATAACTTTAGTCAATAGTCAGCAGTCAATAGTCAATTGTCAAAATCCGATAGAAAAGACAATAGAGTTATTAAAGGAGGGGAAGATCGTTGCCATCAAGGGGATCGGGGGATTTCATATCGCATGCGATGCATCTAATGAGGTAGCGGTAAACAGGTTGAGATTGAAAAAGAGAAAAAACAATAAACCCTTTGCACTGATGGCCCCTGATGTTGAAATAATTAAGAAATTCTGTGAGGTATCCAAAGAAGAAGGGGATCTCTTAATTTCGAATAAAAGACCGATTGTGCTGCTCAAGAAAATGCAGAACTGTCTCCCCGATGCTATTGCGCCAAATAACCCGTGCATCGGTTTTATGCTTCCTTATACCCCTTTGCATTATCTGCTTTTTTATTACCCCTTAAATGAGAAATTTCGCAGGCTAAAGCCTGCGGCTACATCTTCTAATCCCCCCTTACCCCCCTTTAACAAAGGGGGGATGGGGGGATTTAACTTTGATGCCCTTATTATGACGAGTGGTAATCTCTCAGAAGAACCTATAGTTATCGATAATGAAGAGGCTGTCTCCATGCTTTCAGGAATTGCTGATGCATTTCTTATTCATAACAGAGATATCTTTATGCGTGTTGACGATTCAGTCGTTCGTTTGGTACCAAGTGCCACGCGCTCAGAGGTTTTTTCCATGTCCGAAGGACAAAGGTTGAACTCCGCACTCCGCACTCCGCACTCCGCACTTTTCTTCATCCGTCGTTCTCGTGGATACGTACCTGACCCTATTCCCCTTCACGAGGACGGTCCGGAGGTTCTTGGGTGTGGCGCTGATATTAAGAATACATTTACCCTTACAAAAGGAAGTTTTGCGATACCGAGCCAACACATAGGCGATATGGAAAACTATGAGACATTAAGTTTTTTTGAAGAGAGCCTTAAAAACCTGAAAGATGTTTACAGAGTAAAACTTGATGCCCTTGCATACGACCTTCACCCAGGGTATCTATCCACACAATGGGCATTAAAACAGGAAGGCATTAAAAAGATGGGCATTCAACACCACCACGCTCATATTGCATCTGTTATGGCTGAAAATGGCATTAAAGCGAAGGTTATAGGTGTCTCCTTTGATGGTACCGGGTATGGCACTGATGGGAATCTCTGGGGTGGAGAATTTTTGATTGCTGATATAACGGGATTTAAGAGGGCAGGTCATTTCAAATACATCCCGCTGCCGGGCGGTGAAACTTCAGTAAAGGAACCATGGAGGACAGCTGTAAGCTATATCAAGGGTATAGCCGGAGATAAGGCGATATCCTATCTTAAATCTATTGGCTTTATTGAAAAGTATGGCGATGATAGGATTAAAGATATCTTGATGATTATTGATAAAAAACAATTCTCGCCATTGTCATCAAGTGCCGGGAGGCTATTCGATGCTGTCTCAGCCATACTCGGGGTATGTGATAAAAATACATTTGAAGGAGAGGCAGCAATTGCATTGGAGTCCATAACGAGGCCTGATATAGTCGATGATTATCCAGTTGATATAAAATTCAGAGAGATAATGGAGATTGATTTTTCCCAGACCATTTTAAAGATTGTTGAAGATTTAGTAAGGGGAGAAGATAAAGGGATTATTTCAACTAAATTCCATAACACACTGGTCAATGTAATTTCGAGGGTTGTACAGAAGCTTTCTTCCTTACATATGATAAATGATGTTGTCTTATGCGGCGGTGTATTCCAGAACATTTATTTACTCGAAAGAACTATTACCAGGCTTAAATCAATGGACATGAGGGTTAACATACATAAAAAGGTACCCACAAATGATGCTGGTATATCCCTCGGACAGGCATATATAATTAGAGAAAGTTTGAAGACAGGGGTAGAAGTAGATTATGGAAAGCATGGTTGAAAAGATAAAGAGCCTTGCAGATCAAATAGGCAGACCTGTGAAACTTATGGAGGTATGTGGAACACATACTGTAGCAATATTCAGACACGGAATCAGGGATATTATCCCTAAAGATATTGGCCTCCTGAGCGGTCCTGGATGTCCTGTGTGCGTCACACCAATAAAAGATGTAGATGCTGCTATCGCAATTTCGAGGCTTGAGGGTGCTATCCTTTCTACATTTGGTGATATGATGAGGGTGCCTGGAAGTAAACAATCTCTTTATCATGCACAGGCAGAGGGTGCTCATATAAATGTTGTCTATTCCCCCATGGATGCATTAAAACTTGCATCAGAAAGCAAAGACAGGAAGGTGGTATTCTTTGCAACAGGGTTTGAAACAACATCACCATCCGTTGCCGGAACCCTTTTTGAGGCAGAAAGGTTAGGGGTTGACAATTTTTTCATATACTCTGCACATAAATTGGTGCCTCCAGCGCTTAATGCCCTTCTGGACTCTGATGAAGTGAGGGTTGATGGTTTTATTCTTCCTGGACACGTGAGTACGATTATAGGAAGTAAGCCATATGAATTTATTGCATCTGATTATAGAAAACCGTCAGTCATAACAGGTTTTGAGGCAGGAGACATACTTCAGGGTATTATGATGCTCCTTGAACAGATCTCATCCAGCAGGGCAGATGTCGAGATTCAATATAAGAAAGTTGTAAAAGAAGAAGGCAATCAAAAGGCTATGTCTCTCTTAAATGAATATTTTGAACCATGCGATGCAAAATGGAGGGGACTCGGTATAATACCACAGAGTGGACTTAAACTAAGAGATAAGTTCAAGCGTTGGGACGTCAATCAGCTATTCGATATTAACGTTCCTGATTCACAGGAGCCTAAATCTTGTTTATGCGGGCAAGTCCTCAGAGGCGTAAAGGTACCAACAGATTGTCTTTTATTTGGAAAGTCCTGTACACCTGAACACCCTGTAGGTGCGTGTATGGTTAGTACTGAAGGAAGCTGCGCTGCGTATTATAAGTACTCAGGGATGCACAGATAAACTTAAGCTATACCGGCACAGGAGAGATTTTCCATATCTTTTCCGCATATTCACGAATCGCCCTGTCACTCGAAAATATTCCGGAACGTGCGACGTTGAGTATAGCCATTTTAGTCCAGCGTTCTTCATCCCTGTAAACATTAGTCACATTCTCCTGACAATTGATGTAGGAAGCGTAATCAGCCAGAACGAAAAACCTGTCCCCCTCTAAAAGAGATTTAACTATGGGATAAAACAATTCCGGCTCCATAGGCGAGAAATATCCTTTAGAAAGCTGATTTATGATTTGACGGAGGTTTTCGTCCTCTTCATAATATTTACGGGGGTTATACGTTTGATGCATCTCCATTATTTCATGAGCCTTAAGTCCGAAGAGGAAGAAATTTTCTTCACCCACCTCTTCACGAATCTCCACATTGGCTCCATCAAGTGTTCCGATAGTCAGGGCTCCATTAAGTATGAACTTCATGCTGCTCGTACCTGACGCCTCATATCCGGCAGTGGAAATCTGTTCGGACAACTCTGCTGCTGGGATAATGTGTTGCGCCAGGGTAACACCATAGTCAGGCACAAAAATTACCTTTAACTTTTTATTTACTACCGGGTGTGCATTTATTGCATCGCTTATGCAGTGAATTAGTTTGATCATAAGCTTACATAAAAAATAGCCAGGAGCTGCCTTCCCTGCGAACAGGATAGTTCTTGGAACAAAAGCTTCATCTGTCTTTTTATCCTTGATCCTATTGTATAATGTAATGGCATGCAAGATATTTAGAAGCTGACGCTTGTATTCATGGAATCGCTTTATCTGACAGTCTAAAAGAAAAGATGGCTGGAAAGACAAATTATTTTTTCTTTTCAAAAAGTCTGAAAGTGCAATCTTATTTGACATTTTAATTTCCCTGAAACGTTTTCGAAATTCTGTATCTTCTGCCAGAGACTCTAATTTTCTTAACTCATCAAGGTTTTTTTCCCATCCTTCTCCGATGGCTTCGGTTATAAGGCTTGAGAGTCCGGGATTAGCCTCAAGAAGCCAGCGTCTGGGTGTAACACCATTTGTAACATTTTGAAACCTCTCAGGAAACATTAAATAAAAATTTTTAAATACATTTTCTTTTAAAATGTCGCTATGAAGTCTGGATACGCCGTTGATGGTATGACTTCCCACCAATGCAAGACGTGCCATATGCACCCTTTTTTCACCATCTCCTGTAATGATAGCCATTTGCCATTTTCGTTGTGGTTCCCCGGAGAATCTCTCTGTAACCTGGATTAAAAATCTCCTGTCAATTTCCTGAATGATTTGAAGATGGCGAGGTAAAAGGTTTCCCATAAGTCCTTCAGACCATGTTTCAATCGCTTCGGGAAGAACCGTATGGTTGGTATAAGCAAAAGTTTTTTTCGTTATATCCCAGGCGTCATTCCAGGCTATACTATCTTCATCTACAAGGATCCTCATAAGTTCTGCAACGGCAATGGCAGGATGAGTATCGTTAAGCTGTATTGCAACCTTTTCAGGAAACTCATTATATGTTGGGTGATATTTTCTGTACCTCCTGATGATATCCCTGATTGTTGCACTAACAAAAAAATATTGTTGTTTAAGTCGCAATTCTTTACCTGCAAGGGTATGGTCATCTGGATAAAGCACCTTGGAGATGGTCTCGCTGTTGCTCTTGTCTTCTACTGCTTTTATATAGTCGCCGCTGTAAAAATATTCCAGACGAAATCCCCTGGAGGACTTTGCCGACCACAGGCGAAGTGTATTAACCGTATCGTTATGAAAACCGGGGACCGGATAGTCATAAGCCATCGCCATAACTTCATCAGTATCAACCCATTCCATACGGAATTTCCCGCTTTCACCTGTGATTGTGTTTACTCTGCCGTAAAAATGTACAGGATAAATGAGTTCAGGTCTGGGAAATTCCCATGGATTACCGTATCTGAGCCAGTTGTCAGGAGCTTCCATCTGATACCCGTTTTTAATTTTCTGTGAAAATATACCATACTCATAGCGTATACCATAGCCATAACCCGGATATTGGAGTGTTGCCATCGAATCAAGAAAGCATGAAGCAAGCCGTCCCAGACCACCGTCGCCTAATCCCGCATCCCATTCATGCTCAAATATTTCCTCGTAAGTCATTCCAAGCACATCTACCGCCTTCCTATAATCATCAAGAAGATCAAGGTTGATTATGTAATTTCTTAAAAGCCTGCCCAGAAGGAATTCAAGGGATAGGTAATATATTCTCTTTATATCCATATAATAGTACTGCTGCTGTGTCTTCATCCATTGCTCCACAAGATTTTCCCTCACAGACAAGACAACTGAATTGAATTTATCCCTTGGAGTGGCGGAATATTTATCTTTGGCAAATGAATAGGTGAGATGATCAAGCATGGATTCATGAAATATCTTAATAAATCTTGTCACAATAGCACCTCCACTATCTGTTTATAAATCCTGTGAAATAAATTATTATAATATCATTTTATAGGTACGCTTGACAAAGCCCGAATTTATGAGGGTAGAGTAAACCTTCATATTTCATAAATATTTTAAAAATAGTAAGCAAAAATTCTGCATGAGTGTGTCAATTGTCTTGTTATGCTAAAATATCATCAAACAAAGGGTCGAAAATGAAGGACAGGATTTTACTCGGACACGGAAGCGGCGGAAGGATGATGCATCAGTTAATCAGGGAGTATTTTGTCCCTGAATTTGAGCCTAAATCTCTAAATGATTCCGCTGTGCTTGAAGGGATAAATCATGGAAAAATTGCGTTTACAACAGATTCTTATGTTGTGTCGCCTATTTTTTTCCCGGGAGGTGATATAGGGAAACTTGCTGTTTATGGCACCGTGAATGATCTTTCTATGGTTGGGGCAAGACCTCTTTATATTACAGCAGGTCTTATCCTTGAAGAAGGTTTTCCACTCGAAGACTTAAAGATGATTATATCTTCCATGTCGGTTGCTGCAGAAAAGTCGGCTGTAAAAATAGTTGCAGGAGATACAAAGGTGGTTAACAGAGGCAAGGCTGACGGTATATTTATAAATACCTCCGGCGTAGGAATAATCGAAGATGGGGTTGATATCTCACCCCTAAATGTTATGCCAGGCGATAAAGTTATTTTGAGCGGCCCCATTGGAAACCATGGGATTTCTATTATTGCAGAGAGAAACGGTATCAGGTTTAATACACCGATATTAAGCGATACAGCACCTCTAAACAATCTTGTCGCTGAAATGCTGAATTCCACTAAAGAGATACATGCTATGAGAGACCCCACCAGGGGAGGTCTTGCAACAACGCTCAAGGAAATCGTGATAGATTCCGGGTTATGTATAGTTATCGAAGAAGAATCTATATCTGTGCCCGCAGGTGTCAAAGGGGCATGTGAACTCCTTGGGTTTGACCCACTTTATGTGGCCAATGAAGGAATACTTGTTGCAATAGTGAAATCAAATGTGGCAGAATCTCTCATCAATATCATGAGAGAAAATCCGCTTGGGAAAAAAGCCCGTATAATCGGTGATGTAAAGGAAACACCATCAGGAATGGTATTAATGAAAACATCTATAGGCGGTAGCAGAATAGTGGAAATGCTTTCAGGTGACCAATTGCCGAGGATATGTTAAATAATCCCCCCATCCCCCCTTTGCTAAAGGGGGGATGGGGGGATTAAGGAGGTTTCAAATGATACTGGGTGTTAATGTTGACCATGTGGCAACCATAAGACAGGCAAGGAAGGGTATCGAGCCTGATCCTGTTATGGCGGCTACCCTTGCAATACTCGGTGGAGCTGAAGGAATTACAGTCCATCTTAGAGAAGACAGGCGTCATATCCAGGATAGGGATTTGAAGATGTTAAAAGAGCTTGTACCTGTCGAGCTGAACCTCGAAATGGCAGCAACAAAAGATATGATAGACATTGCTACACAGTTAAAACCTGACATGGTCACACTTGTGCCTGAAAAAAGGCAGGAGCTTACAACTGAGGGCGGACTGGATGTAAGGTCGCAGAAAAGAAGCATTAGCGAAACAATAAAGAAGATTCATGATTATGGTATACCTGTAAGCCTGTTTATAAATCCAGATGTCAACTATATTAGCTCATCAAAACAGATAGCTGCTGATATGGTTGAAATACATACTGGAATGTATGCCAATGCTAAGGATAAAAAACAGGAAACAGAATTGAACCGTGTTATTAACTCAGTTAGGCATGCTCAGGATGTCGGTCTTATAGTCAATGCAGGGCATGGCCTTAATTATTTTAATGTTACAAAAATAGCATCTATACAGGGGATAAGAGGACTTTACATAGGACACAGTATTATATCAAGGGCAGTACTTGTTGGCATAGAGAGGGCCGTGAGGGAGATGAAAGAGTTGATAACAGAGGCAACGTAGTTACTACAATATATACCTGCTCAAGTCCTCGTCCTTAGCAATCTCATTCAGCTTCTCATCGACATATTTTTTGTCTATCAAAAGTTTTCCGTTCTTTTTTTCAGGCGCCTCAAAAGAAATATCTTCGAGGAGTTTTTCAAGGACAGTATGCAGCCTCCTTGCACCGATATTTTCTGTCTTTTCATTCACATGTGCTGCAATATCAGCAATCTGATCAATAGCATCTTTTGTAAAGTCTATCGCCACGTTTTCTGTAGAAAGTAGTGCGGTATATTGTTTAACTAAAGCATTATACGGCTCTGTCAATATCCTCACAAACTCATCCTTGCCAAGTGCGTCAAGTTCAACCCTTATAGGAAACCTGCCTTGAAGTTCAGGGATCAGGTCAGAGGGTTTAGTCATATGAAAGGCTCCAGCAGCTATAAAAAGGATATGCTCTGTTTTTACAGGACCGTATTTTGTTGTTACAGTCGTGCCCTCAACTATTGGCAAAAGGTCTCTCTGGACACCTTCGCGTGAAACATCTGGGCCATATGCATGCCCTCTGCTCGCTACCTTATCTATTTCGTCAATGAATACAATACCTGACTGCTCAACCCTTTCAACAGCTTCTTTCGTTACCTTATCCATATCAATGAGTTTGCTTGCCTCTTCCTGTAATAGAATATTCAATGCCTCGGGAACCTTCACCTTCTTTCTCTTGGATTTTTCAGGTAAGAAACTGCCGAGCATCTCCTTAAGGTTTATCTCAAGATCTTCAAGCCCCACATTTGAAACAACACCGAAAGGTATTATCTTCTCTCTCACCTCGACATCTACATATCTATTGTCGAGTTTTCCATCCCTGAGTTGTGCCCTTAACCTTTCTCTTGTCTCCTTATGTTTTTCCCTCTCTTCCTCTTCAAGCCCGACTCCCTTCGTTATTCTTGGCTGGGGGAGAAGCAGATCAAGAAGACGTTCCTCGGCAAGGCCTTTTGCCCTTTCCTGAACCTTTTCTACATGCTCTGACTTAACCATATTTATGGATATTTCTGTAAGGTCTCGTATCATTGATTCTACATCACGGCCTACATAGCCAACCTCTGTAAACTTTGACGCCTCGACCTTTACAAATGCTGCATTTGCAAGCCTTGAGAGTCTCCTTGCAATCTCAGTCTTACCCACTCCTGTCGGGCCTATCATGATTATGTTTTTTGGTAAGACCTCATCCTTCAACTCAGGAGAAAGCCTCTGCCTTCTCCATCTGTTCCTTAAGGCAATCGCAACTGCCTTTTTCGCCTTATGCTGGCCAATTATATATTTATCCAGTTCCTCAACTATCTTTCTTGGTGTAAGGTTATCCATTTAGCTCCTCAATAGTTATATTTTCATTTGTGTATATACAGATACCTGCTGTAATCTTCATAGATTTCTCCACGATCTCTCTTGCCGAAAGTGATGTATTTTCATAAAGAGCCCTTGCCGCTGCTTGTGCATAGGGGCCTCCAGAACCAATGGCTGCAACTCCATCCTCAGGCTCGATAACATCACCCGTGCCTGATATTATAAATGTGTGTTCTATGTCAGCTATTATCAGAAGGGCCTCGAGTCTTCTCAAAATCTTATCGGTCCGCCAGTCTTTTGCAAGTTCAACAGCAGCCCTTGTTATATTCCCCCTGTAAGATTCGAGTTTGCCCTCAAACTTTTCAAACAATGTTAGTGCGTCAGCTGTAGCCCCTGAAAAACCTGTGAGGACTTTCTCCCCGTATGTCCTTCTGATTTTCTTGGCATTATGTTTCAATACAGTATTACCCATTGTAACCTGCCCATCTCCTCCTATCGCAACCTTTCCGCCACGCCTTACGCATAGTATAGTCGTTCCTTTGAACATTTCCTGCTCCTTTATTTTGAACTTTTAATTTTCAAGTTTTCACTCTCCCTTGCAAAGGGATGTGCCTTATCGTATATATCCATCAGATGTGTTATATCCAGATGGGTATATTTCTGTGTTGTAGAAAGTGATGAGTGCCCCAGAAGCTCCTGTATCACCCTGAGGTCCGCACCACCCTGAAGCAGATGGGTTGCAAATGTATGCCTCAGTGTGTGAGGTCCTATCTGCCCACTGATGCCTAAAGCCTTTGCATACTTTACTACTATACGTCTTACCCCCCTGTCTGTCAATCTTGTACCCATCCTGTTAAGAAACAATGCCCTATCCTTACTTTTAATCAGCATCCTCTCTATCATATATGACTTGATAGCATCAATCGCCTTTGAACCCACAGGTACAATGCGTTCTTTTCTCCCCTTCCCTCTTACCTTTATCAGATTACCCTTTATATTAAGGTCGTCTATATTAAGTCCTGAAAGTTCGCTTACCCTAATACCACTTGAATAGAGAAGTTCAAGTATAGCCCTGTCCCTTACAGGCATAAACCCTATTCCTTCAGGTTTTTCAACAAGTGAAAATGCATCATCAACAGAAAGAAATCGCGGAAGCAGCTTTGGAATCTTAGGGTTTGCGACGAGTTTCGCCGGATTTGATTTTATATAGCCCTCTCTACAAAGAAACTTGAAAAATGACCTTATACTCGCAAGCCTCCTGCTGACAGTAGTTTTATTAAAACCTTTCTTAATCTGCTCTGCAATAAAACCGCGCACATCTATCATGTCTATTTTATCTGGTTCTGTTTTTACGTATTCAAAAAAATCTTCAAGGTCTTTTCTATAAGCCCTCAGCGTATGAGCTGATACAGCCCTCTCAACCTCAAGATATCTTATGAATTTATCAATGTAGTTATTCATTTTACATATTTTACCATTTTCTGACCTTATACAAAGGTAGGATCAGATATTAGTGAATTTGAGATAATATCTTTTCTAAACTCTTAACATCCTCAACATTAAGAACCATTGCCTCCGGTACTATTCTCTTTATTAGTCCTGAAAGAACTTTCCCCGGGCCGACTTCTACAAACATATTTATACCGGAATCTGCAATAGCCATTATAGAATCCTCCCATAAAAGCGGGCTGCTAATCTGTCGAACAAGCGATGTCTTTATGCTTTCCACATTATCGAGAAATCTGGCATCCGCATTATTTACAATGGGGATCACCGGGTTTTTGAATTCTATCTTGTCAAGCAATTCTGAAAGCCTTCGGGAAACGTCAGCCATTAATTTACAATGAGACGGTACACTTACTGAAAGCGGCATCGCCCTTTTTGCTCCTGCCTCTTTACAAAGATTTATTGCCTCCTCAACAGCAGTTTTTTCGCCTGCAATTACTATTTGACCTGGGCAATTGTAATTGGCAGGCGACGCATACCCTGATTGTAATGACCAGCATATCTCGTCAACCTTATTCCTTTCAAGCCCGAGGATTGCAGCCATAAGTCCTCTACCCTTTGGAACAGCCTCCTGCATAAATTGTCCCCGGCTCTCTGTGAGCTTTACAGCATCTCTAAATGATAGAACATCTGCCGCCACAAGTGCTGAATATTCGCCAAGGCTATGCCCTGCAACAACAGATGGCCTTATCCCTTTTGAAAACAGTACTCTGTAGAGTGCAATACTCACCGTAAGGATGCAGGGTTGAGTTCTGAAGGTTTTATTTAGTTCTTCTGCAGGACCATTAAAACATAAATCGGCAAGATTATAACCTAATACATCAGAAGCCTCTTTAAATATATCCCTGGCCACATCAAAATTCTCATAGATTTCCTTACACATTCCTACATATTGAGAACCCTGGCCAGGAAAGACAAAGGCGATTTTCATTTATTAAAATCTCCTCCTCTTGTCATTCCGCCCTGAGGCAGATAAACCCCCACAGGTTATGCAAAGCATTAATTTCCTATACCCTTTGTTTCTTTAATCT
>PEUB01000101.1:0-2248 GCA_002780895.1 Nitrospirae bacterium CG02_land_8_20_14_3_00_41_53 | reverse complement strand
TCATAGAGGTCTCCGACTATTCCATACGTTGCAACATTGAATATAGGCGCTTCTGGATTCTTATTAATAGCAACGATTATGTCCGATGACTGCATACCAACAAGATGCTGTACAGCGCCTGAAATACCACAAGCAATATATATCTTTGGACACACTGTTTTTCCTGTTTGACCAACCTGGTGACTGTAAGGAATCCAGCCTGCATCTACTGCCGCCCTTGATGATCCAAGAGTGCCACCAAGTAGTCCTGCCAATTCCTTAAGAAGCTCGAACCCGTTTGGTGTTCCGAGTCCCCTGCCGCCTGATACAATAATATCTGCCTCCTGTAAATTTGTAGATATTTCAGAGACCTCCTTTATCGTATCCAGAACCCTTGTTCGCGAAGATATATCATCTGCCTTGACATTTATAATCTCACCTGTCCTGTCTTCGTCATATTCTCCGCGCTTCATTACCCTCGGCCTTACAGTAGCCATCTGCGGCCTGTTATTAGGACAGAAAATAGTCGCCATTATATTGCCGCCAAATGCCGGCCTTATCTGGAGAAGGTTTCCTGTCTCTTTATCGACTGCAAGCGATGTACAATCAGCAGTTAGTCCTGTTCTTATTTTTGCCGCAACCCTTGGTATAAACGAACGGCCTATGGGTGTAGCACCTGCAATAACTATCTCAGGGCGATATTCGTTTATAAGAGATGAGAGCAATTCAGAATAAGGCTCATCATTAAATCTTTCAAAGATTTGGTCTTTTGACATGTATACCTTATCTGCTCCCCATCTGATAAGTTCCTGTGCTTTTGAGTCAGATGCCCCAAACAGAACAGCAGAAAGTTCTGTATTAAGTTCATCTGAAAGTCTCCTGCCAGCACCCAAAAGTTCATATGACACAGAGGCAACCTTGCCGCCCCTTTGTTCAGCAAATACCCAAACTCCTTTATAGCTTTGGATATCTTTACTTTTGGGTACTTCTTTTTCAACTTCAATAATCGCACCTTCAGGACAGACACTTATGCAGGCCATACATGCCTGACAGTATTCGTTAATAAATGCCTTACCTTCTTTTATTACAATTGCATCAAAAGGACATGAAGATAGACACTCTTCACAGCCTTTACACTTATCAATATCGATAATTACAGGCATTTTAGCCTCCTCATCTCCTGAATCAATGCATCAACCTGTTCTTCCGGTTTGCCTTTAATCATCATTCTGTCTTTTTTTGCCTCAGGAGCAAATATATTTTTAAACTGTGTAGGCGAACCCTTAAGGCCGAGTTTGTTTTCATCTACCTGGATATCAGATAATCCCCATTTTTTAATCTGCGCCTTTTTAGCAGCCATCTTGCCTCTTAATGATGGCAATCTTGGTTCATTCAATTCTTTTACCACTGTTAAAAGCACGGGAAGTGTAGATTCAACGAGGTCATAACCTTCATCCATCAGCCTCTGAACCTTTATAGAGCTCTCTGTAATATCTTCTACTCTTCTAATGTATGATATATGAGGAATATTGAGAAACTCTGCTACCTCAGGGCCTACCTGTGCTGTATCCCCATCTATTGTCTGTTTGCCGCAGATAATTATATCAGCATTGATTTTTGAAATAGCACTTGAGAGGATATAAGAGGTCGCCCATGTATCAGAGCCAGCAAACGCCCTGTCCGTAAGGAGCACAGCATCATCAGCGCCCATGGATATCGCATCTCTTAAGGCATTCTCAGCCTGAGGAGGTCCCATCGTAAGAATCGTTACTTTCCCTCCAACCTTTTCCTTTATCTGAAGGCCTGCCTCAATAGCATGCATATCAAAAGGATTGATAATACTTGGAACCCCTTCTCTTATGACGATTCCTGTTTCAGGATTAATTCTAACCTCAGCAGTATCCGGAACCTGCTTGATACACACTATTATGTTCAATTGTATTTGCCTCCTTAAGATTAAGGTTTATTATTTTACCAGAATGCTTTTAATAAGTGTTATAGTTATCTATGTCTTTCAGGAAACTATAAATCTTAGAGCAACCATCTTACTATTATCAATAAAATGAGGCTCTTACAAAAGTCCTCAGAATGTCACCCTGAACGAAGTGAAGGGTTTCTTAACACCTTGAAAACATGAGATTCTTCGCTTCACTCAGAATGACAGAAAAGGCTTTTCTGCGATTCAGACACTAAATTTAGGCCAGTTAGGATTTTTTCAAAAGGCCTTACAACTTTTGAATAATTTGCCCACCCTCTAATTTATCCGAAA
>PEUB01000039.1:23418-30682 GCA_002780895.1 Nitrospirae bacterium CG02_land_8_20_14_3_00_41_53 | reverse complement strand
GTCGGGGGTAAACTCCTTCACAATCCTCAGTCCTTCCTCAGATGATGAAGCAGTATATGTCTCATATCCTTCATCATCGAGTATTCTCTTAAGTATGTCCCTCTGGAGTGGTTCATCATCAACAACGAGCACTATAGCCACCTTATTCCTCCTAAGTTAAATTTCTCACAGTAAATGGCAGCACAATTAAGTATCTCCCCTCCCTTGATGGGAGGGGATGAAGGGGAGGGTGAAAATAAAACTTATTATAACTTACCACCCCCACCCTCGCCCTCCCCCGTCAAGGGGGAGGGAAAAATTACAGGAAAACAAATTAAAAAACTGGTCACTTCTTCATAGGCAGAGATATTGTTACAATACTGCCTTTAGCTTCTATACTCTGAATTTCCACTTTACCGCCATGTTCCTCGACAACCCTTTTTGTCATAACAAGTCCGAGGCCAAGGCCTGTGCTCTTAGTCGAGAAAAAGGGATCAAAGAGTTTTGGCAGATTCTCCTTTGAAATACCAATACCTGAATCCTCAATAATAATAGAGGCGATGCTGTCAGATGCCTTTGTGCTTACAGTAAGTTCTCCTCCAGCAGGCATTGCTTGAAACGCATTAAGAATAACATTCAATATGCATGTCTTAATCAATCCAGGATCTAAGTATAATTTGGGAAGCTCTCTACATTGACGATGTATCTTGATACCGTCATCTTCTGCCTTTGCCCATACCAGTGATATTACCTCATCAATAAGACTACCAATATCTACATCTTCTAAGCTTAACCTCAGTGGTCTTCCACAATCTAAGAAATCCCCCACGAGTTTATTAAGGCGTTGTATCTCATGTTTTATACTCGTGATAAGTGACTCAAACTTTTCCTTTTCCCCACTTTTCAGCGGTTTATATTTTTCTTTCAGGTGGTCTATCGAAAGGCTTATAAAATTTAAGGGATTCCTTATCTCATGAGCAATCCCCCTTGCTAACTGCGCTATCCCGGAAAGGTGCTCAACCTCGCGCAGTTTTTCCTCAAGTGCACGCTTCTCTCTGAGTTTCTGTACCATAAAGTTGAAACTCTGTGTCAACTCTCCAATCTCATCCTTCCTGTCTGCAGGGAGGTTTAATGTCAGGTCGCCTGCTGCAACAAGCCGTGCAGCCTTAACTACGTTATATATTGGCCTGGTGTATATCCAAGAAAGAAATACTGCGATAAGTATGCCGAGGCCAAAGACTAAAGAAGTAGCGACTATTCTTTTTATTATATTTATCCTAAGAATTTCGGAAAAATCCTCTGCATTTATCTTAAGATGTATATAGCCATAATGCTCATTTCCGGCAACAACAGGCACGATGACATTGTAAACCTTACCTTCTTTAGAAACAGGCTCGCCAAGTTCTGCTTTAATAATACGCTCTTTTTTCTTGAGGCTGACCCCTTCTCCCACTTTTGCGGGATTAGTGCTCGCAATGATTTCATCTGCATTACTGATAATCGAGATCTCTTTTACACCCTTTGCATTCAGCTTCTGGAGATAACGTTGAAGTCTCATCTCATCTGTATAGCCACTGCTTGTCACTTCCTCGACACCGACCTGTATCGCCTTTGAAAGCTCTGCCGTCTGATTTTCAAGTTCTACAAGTAATGCCTTTTCAGACTGTGAATATAGAAATAGCAAGATAGAGACAAGGATGAAACTGAGGGAAAGCATCATCCCGATCAGTTTCTTATTTAAAGAAAGGTTAAGGAAATAATTTTTGATAGACATTATAGGTATTTTATATTCAATGCATGCATATAAGTCAATGTGCCTCGAGAGCCTTTTAGTCCTTTGCCCTTAATTAATTTTTTCTGTTAAAATCCTCTATGTTTTTACAACAGCTCATAAATGGTCTTACCCTTGGCAGTGTATATGCGCTCATTGCACTTGGTTATACTATGGTTTACGGCATCCTCGAACTCATCAATTTTGCCCATGGTGAGATTTATATGCTCGGCGCATACCTTGGCATAATCTTTCTCGGCTTTTTTACTGCCATTGGCCTGACATCCTGCAACCTTCCGCTTGCCTTGATACTGACCTTCCTTTTGTCAATAATCTTTTGTTCTTCATATGGCTTTACAATAGAAAAAATAGCCTATAAACCTCTAAGGAACGCTCCCAGACTGAGCCCACTAATAAGCGCGATTGGTGTATCCATATTCCTGCAGAACTATGTGATGCTGACACAGGGTGCTACAGACAAGGTTTTTCCGAATCTTTTTGGAATTGCTGGATTCCAGTTCCTGTCAGTGAGGATGACCTACCTGCAACTTTTCATAATACTTACATCAATAGTATTGATGATATCCCTTCGTATATTTGTAAGAAAGACAAGGATGGGTAAGGCAATGAGGGCGGTTGCACAGGATAAGGTAATGGCCTCTCTTATGGGTATCAATATTGATACGGTTATTTCAACAACCTTTATTATAGGTTCAGGCCTTGCTGCTGTTGCAGGGCTTATGGTCGCTATGTACTACGGCCTTGTCAACTATTTTATCGGCTATGTCGCAGGCATAAAGGCTTTTACCGCTGCAGTTCTTGGCGGGATAGGCAGCATACGGGGTGCGATGTTTGGCGGTATCCTGCTCGGACTTGTTGAAAGCCTTGGTGCGAGTTACATCTCGAGCGAATACAAGGATGCCTATGCATTTATTCTTCTGATCATAATACTCCTCGTCAAGCCAGGTGGGCTTTTTGGCAAGGCAGAACTGGAAAAGGTATAGATCAGTGAAAAGTGAAAGGTTACAAAAATGCAGTAAAAGTAATCCCCCCTCGCCCCCCTTTGGCAAAGGGGGGAAGGGGGGATTTCCAGGTGGGAAACAGTACAAAGTTGTAAAACCATTCATCATTGCTTTGTGGCTATCTTTGCTCTTTCTTCCATTCAAGGGATTGAATGCAGCATTGCTTTTTTTTATAATTTTCTCCGTCCTTTTTCTCTTTCTAAAATTCCTTTCCCCTTATAAAATAATTTTCACGTCAGGGTTACAGACTTTCGGCAAGAAAATTCATGATTCGTTTTTCGTTACCCGTTACCCGTCACTCATTACTCGTTATGCATTGCTGTTACTAATCTTTATCATCCCTTTCCTTGCCAGGGATTACTTCATTGATGTTGCCATTCTCGCAGGTATCTACATTATACTCGCACTCGGACTGAATGTTGTAGTAGGCTTTGCGGGTCTTCTGAATCTCGGGTTCGTGGCATTCTATGCTATAGGCGCTTATTCATATGCCCTCCTGAATACAAAATTTGGACTTGATTTCTGGTCAGCCTTGCCTTTTTCTATAGGGCTTACAGCAGCTTCTGGATTTCTCCTGGCAATACCCGCCTTGCGGCTGAAGGGAGATTACCTTGCGATTGTTACACTGGGATTTGGTGAAATAGTGCGACTCATCCTGAATAACTGGGATAGTGTGACAAGGGGACCAAATGGGATATCAGGCATTGCTCCTCCCTCGATTATGTCAATATCTTTCGGAAAACCCTCTCACTACTATTATCTTGTTCTGTTTTTTGTCATCTTTACTGTTTTTATAACAAGGAGAGTCCATTCCTCAAGGATAGGAAGGGCATGGATTGCTATAAGAGAAGATGAGATAGCCTCCTCTGTCATGGGCATAAATACCACCCTGTATAAGCTCTATGCATGTGCTTTCGGTGCATTCTGGGCTGGTCTTGCAGGAGCCATCTTTGCAGGTAAGATGCAATTTGTATCCCCGGAAAGCTTTACATTTATGGAGTCAGTCCTGATAGTATGCATGGTCATCCTCGGTGGGCTCGGCAGCATTATCGGTGTGACCTTGGGCGCTGTCATTTTAGTTTTACTACCTGAGATATTGCGAGAGGTTCAACTTTACAGGATGCTTGCACTCGGTGCAGGGCTTGTACTGTTGATGATATTCAGGCCGCAGGGCTTACTCGGAGGAAAGGGTGTATCTCTTAGAGGTTAGGGGACTGACAAAGCACTTTGGCGGTATAAAGGCTATTGAAGAGGTAACCCTTAAGGTAAAAGATGGTATCATAATGAGCATCATAGGTCCAAATGGTGCAGGGAAGACAACATTCTTTAACTGTCTCACCGGCCTTACAAAACCTACAAAGGGAAATATCTTTTTCTCTGGTACCGAAATTACCAGCCTTGCCCCTTACAACATTGTCGGGCTTGGAATATCAAGAACATTTCAGAATATTAGACTCTTTAAAGAGATGACGGTTATGGAAAATGTTATGGTTGCTCAGCATCGCAGGACACGCTCAGGTCTTATTGGCTCAGTCATTCGTTGGAAAAGTTTTCTTGATGAGGAAAGGGTTGTAAGGGAAAAATCTATGGAATATCTTGAGTTCGTAGGCCTATTAGACTATGCCAATACTATTTCCGGGAACCTCCCTTACGGTGCACAGAGAAGGCTGGAGATCGCAAGGGCATTAGCAACAGAACCATCAATGATATTGCTTGATGAACCTACAGCAGGGATGAACCCGCAGGAAACATCAGAGGTTATGAGCCTCATAAAAAATTTAAAGGAACTCGGCAAAACAGTCTTGTTAATAGAGCATGATATGAAGGTGGTTATGGGGATATCTGACTGGATTGCTGTACTCGATCATGGGGTAAAGATTGCAGAAGGACTCCCTGCTGATGTAAGGAAAGACCAGTTGGTTATAGAGGCATATCTTGGAAGGGGGTTTGAATACTAACTAAAGATGTTGTGTCTTGACAAGTGTAATATTACAATGTAGTATGATGTATACACCTTATATGATGTATACACCTTATATGGAGGGGAAAATATGAGTAGTGTTGTTAAGAGTATTCGTATAGACAAAAAAACTTTATCGGAGGTTGAAAGCCTTCTACATATGAAAAAAGAAACTTTCTCAAGTCTCACATCAGAACTGATTACTGAAGCCGTGAAAATGAGGAAGTGTCCCGGGATAGTTTTTATTGAGGGACCTGCAGGAAGGCGTGCAAGGATTGAAGGCACAGGAATAGATGTCTGGGAGCTTATATCAGCCTATCAGGAACTTAATAATGATCTTCCTACCTTAAAAGAAGCATTTCACTGGCTTACAGACAGACAGATTATGGCAGCAATTGGGTATGCAAAGACCTATCCTGATGAAATAAAAAAGTTGATAGAGATGAATAGGGCATGGAGTAAAGAAAAGGCTCATGCTGAACTTCCCTCTTACCCGTCAATTCTTCGCAAGTAATATATCCCATAAAGGAGTACTGATAGTATCGTCGTCCTACAAACTGAACGATTTTAAAGGGATTGCAGATGCGATTTCTGGATATGTCTCAGAGTGGCCAAAAGAAAATCCAACTGATTATCTGTTCGATTTTATATAAAAACTCAACGAAGAAGTAATGTTGGAGTATAAATTCTATGTCAAAAGATAAAAGAATACATTCTCAAGAGGATTTGCAAAAGATTCAGGAGGAGTCGCAGAAGCAAATACTTCCTGAGCAGAAGCGGGTTTTTATTGTTCCAGAAAAACTACGTCGTCGTGCGCATAATTTACCCGACCCTGCACGTCCACCTTTAGGTTATGATGAGCATAAGGCATTTGATAGGGTATTTCCTTATATCAGACTGCCGAGACTTCATCCACCAAATCATGGTGATACTGTAATTTTTAATGCTCCAGAATTACCTGCAAATCAACTTATCTTAGGAGATAATTTAGAAGTCTTACGCACAATTCCTTCAGAGACAATTGACCTTATCTATATTGACCCCCCGTTTTTTTCTGGCAGAAATTACAATGTCATTTGGGGGGATACGAACGAGATCAGGTCTTTTTATGACATCTGGGAAGGCGGGATTGATTCATATCTCATCTGGCTCAATGCCCGCCTTTGGGAGATGAGAAGGGTATTGAAAAAGACAGGCAGTATCTATGTCCACTGCGACTGGCACGCCTCACATTATATTAAAACTGAAATGGATAAGATTTTTGGGTATGAGAATTTTAGATCAGAAATCGTATGGAAATATTTTGGTCCAACAAGTAGTCAAAAGAATTGGCCGAGAAAACACGATATAATTTTGTTCTACACAAAAACCCTAGATTATTATTTTGATGCGAGTGCAACATTGACCGAATATGACGAGAAAGCAGTTAGACGCTATGACAAAATAGATGAACAAGGGAAACGCTATAAATTATATCCTGATGGTAGAAAAGCGTATATGAAAAAGGGTGTTGCAAATGATGTTTTAGATGTTCCTTTTGTTCAAGGAACGTCTAAAGAACGATTTGGCTATCCTACCCAAAAACCTGAAGCCCTTTTAGAAAGAATCATCAAAGCCTCATCAAACGAGGGAGATATAGTTGCTGACTTTTTTGGTGGCGGGGGGACAACCCTTGCCGTAGCTATGAAACACAAATGCAGGTTTATCGGTTGCGATTCTTCACGCGTGGCAATTTCTGTGACTCTGGACAGGCTGGTCAAAATCGGTGAGGAGATGAGCGGTGTTGAAAGCAATCTCTCAGCAAGTGATGAAGCCTTTCAATTTAAACTTCAAACAGAAGGAGCGGTGGAAAAAGTCCCGAATATTGAGGTCTCTTATCTCGGAGTTTATCCAATTGATAAATTTACCCATCTTGACCACAATTCATTTATTGATTTTGTTCTTACCTGTTATGGAGCAAGCCATAACACTGCTGAAGGCGTAACTCACGGCTTTCGCCCACCGGGTCAGCAGGAGCCAATTCTTGTTGGTCCTGCAAATCCAAATGATTCTATTGATGCACAGACTGTAAAGGCATTCTTTGACGAGATAAAATCCCGCCTTGAGCCAAATAAAATGGTGCGTGCAAAGGTTATTGGATGGCGGTTTAATCGTCAGGTAGTAGAGTATATCAAGGTCTTGCAGAGATACATTTATGAAAATACTTTGCCGATGGAGATGGATTTAATCCCCCTTGATTCAAGAGAATTCAGAAAGAGGATTTTACAGCGGTATCAGGATGTTGATGATGTAGAATTTTATCTGAGATTCTCAAAGCCTCCAATAATTGGTGATATCAGAGTCAAGAAAGTCGGTCAACTTGAATACGAATTTGAGGCAGTAGATGCTTTTTCATCCAATGAAGATGGCTATCTTGTCAATTGCCAGTGGGACTTTGATTATCACGAAGGACATTTTACAGCAAACAAAGATTACATTCTTTCCCGTCAGAAGATAAAACCAAAAGGCAGAGATGAGAGATTTGAGGCAATA
>PEUB01000039.1:0-23408 GCA_002780895.1 Nitrospirae bacterium CG02_land_8_20_14_3_00_41_53 | reverse complement strand
TAAAGGTAAGTTAGGTGATGGCTACTAATAAAATCAGTGGGATATTAGAGTTTCATAAGAAACTATTAGATTTTGTAGATGCTGATGTTAAACAAACGATTCAAAACCAAGTAAAAACACAACTTGGTTCTTTTAAAATTATTTGCCTTGTTCTGTTTACTAAAAGCACTAAAACTTTTAGAGCAATTCAACATTTATGCGGTAAGGGGATTGGTTATGGTGAAGATGCAATGATTCTTACAAGAAGCCTTTTA
The DNA here is from genome assembly GCA_002780895.1 of Nitrospirae bacterium CG02_land_8_20_14_3_00_41_53. GTDB lineage: Bacteria > Nitrospirota > Thermodesulfovibrionia > Thermodesulfovibrionales > SM23-35 > 0-14-3-00-41-53. The sequence continues at coordinate 23,154 of PEUB01000039.1, read as the reverse complement.
GAGAATCTAATAAATCTCGCCTATATTGCCAATCCTCAGCAAGAGGAAGAACGAGAACGCCGAGCCAAATTATTTGCGAATTGGTTAATAATAGATCTCAAGAGAAAAATAGATGGACTTCCATCTGACGATCCGTTAAAACCACAATTAGAAGAACATTTTAAGAACTGGCAATCTATTGGTGTTGACTATGGTGAGATTAATAGATTACATCAAGGCGAATGCCAAAAACTAAGAGCAACTGGCAAACAACCCAACAAGCGGTATTGGTCTTATCTTTCGATAAAGGGGAGGGCTGAAGAAGTCGGATTATTACCCGCTTACAATGGGATTTATTGGATTTGTAGTAAAATAGCACATCCTGACCCTGGCGTAACCAATTTTTATGTGAACGAAATGCCAGATAGGAATAGTATAATTTACGATACCCCTAACCCTACTTTGATAGAAGAAACGCTGGCCTTCAGTTTTGATTATTATATTCGGATGGTTGGATTAATCAATAATATTTTTAATCTTAGGCTCGATGGCAAGATTAACGGAATGAAGAATAACTTTATAAAATGATTCTTCCGGCTTTTGTGTAGGTGTTATCCCCCTCTTAAGATAATGCCCCTGCCTCCGGTATCCCCTCTTAAGATAAGAGGGGAAAAAAGGGGAGTTATGCCGGTATCCCCTCTTAAGATAAGAGGGGAAAAAGGGGAGTTATGATTTTCAGGGGTGTGGGGAAGCTATGAAGTTTTTGAAAGTAACCCCCCTTCCATCCCCCCTTAGGCTAAGGGGGGAAATAGGGGGGTTATACAAAGGGGAGGGACAAAGGTGCAGCCCACAGAAATGCCTGAAGAACCTATAAAATTAGTTAAGGAAGATAAATGCATTACTTTTTAAAATCTCACGAGGCGAATTTTAGGGAATGGGTAAGGTCGGGGTTTATAGGAATCCCTGAGGTGGGAATTGCCTTTTTAAAATATTTATCCTCTCAACATTTTAAGCCTAAAATGGAACTCTTTAGCGAAAAACAATGGAAGATGCAGTTTGAGGCAATACAGAGATGTGTTTATTGCTTTGAAGTCTTAGGCGAGAAAGACCTTTTGACCAATATCGTCACTGGCGGTGGCAAGACTACGGTTATTGGTGCAATGATTGCCTATATGATGAGTGTCCATGACCAGACAAAATTTTTAATCCTGACACCAAATACAATAGTGAGGGAAAGGTTGGTTGATGATTTTGACCCAAACTCCGAGACTTATATTTATGATACATTTCCATTTTTCACCAATTCATACGAGCCTTTAAAAGACAGAATCTCTTTGCATATAATGAAGCCATCCGAGAGTCCTGCTGGTATAAGAGCGGGAACAGTTATTCTGGGAAATATTCACCAGATTTATGAGCGGACAGATAACTGGAAGGTCTTGCGGGATAATGTAGAGTCTCTTTGCATATTCAATGATGAGGCACATAATACCAAGGCTGAGCAATACGATGACTTAATAAATAAACTTAAACCAAAAAGGTTTTTCAGGCTGGATACCACTGCAACACCTGACAGGCTTGATGGACTGCATCCTGACAGTAAGATGGTTTTTGTTTATCCGATTGCTGAGGCAATGCGGGATAAGATAATCAAAAGAATTGTGGTATTTCACCCCGATGTGAAAAAGGTTAAGTTGACCTATGAGGACTTGGAGACAGGAAAAACCATTTCAGCTGAAGAAGTGCCATGGGAAGAGATTGAACGAAGAAAGATTAGAGCCACCCGTTACATTACAAGCACCAATCCAATGCGACAGCAAATAGCAATTGCATTAGAGTTGTTAAGACATCAGCGAATGGGAACACCTCCTAAGTTTAAGCCTTTATTATTTGTAGTAGCAATCTCCATTGCAGATGCTGAACGAATTAAAGAGGAGTTAGAAAGAGTTGGTAAAGATTATGGGATAAATAAAGTCCTTCTGGTTACAAATGAATCTGATGATGAATTAAAAGAGGCTGCGAGAGACTTAAATAAAAATCCTCAAACAGAATGGGATGCTGTTGTTTCAGTCCTTATGCTTCGTGAGGGGTGGGATGTGCGTAATATCTCTGTAATTTTGCTATTTAGAAAGTTTAGTTTTAAGCAGATGCCAGATGGTCAAAAATTCTCTGTTTATGGCCCACAGGTAATTGGAAGGGGTTTAAGGAGGATGAGTAAAAATCCTGAAGAGTGGGAGTCTCTCTTTGTCGTTGACCATCCAATCCTAAAACATAAATGGCTTTGGGACCATCTCAAGGCAACAGAATATCCAGATGCATTAGATCCGGCAGGAGTTATTTTTGATATTGAAAAGATACCTGAAGAAAAACAGATAGAAAAGATTGAAGAAGACGAAACGACGCTTGAAGAAGCAGAAAAGAAACTTGATATTTCTTCTTTACCACCAACACCTGAGCCTCCAGAAGTTGTCGAGCCAATTTATGAATGGCAGAAGTTTCTGGATGAATACAAATATGATTTTTATAAGATGAATATTACTGAAGATATTGAGCAGATAAAAAGTCTCAAGCTCGACTCAGATTTAACTACGCTTGATAAGAATGTTCCTAAGATAGAAGTTGAACAGATTGCAAGGATTACAAAAACAGAGAACTGGACAATAGAAGAATTAAAAAAGCAATTAGTTCGGCAAATTCATTTAATTGGCCGTGATGCACTTCTGGAATATGACCGCAATCCAGATGAACGTCAGGCAATTTTGGTTAAGATTATCCGTGACCACATTAAGAAAAGATTTTTATTAGGGGCTGACATTGAAGAATCTGATAATGAGCGACAACTGCGCATTCTCTGGGCAATGATTGACCAAATACGGGATATGTTTTTAAGAACAGAGTTATTAGAAGGAATGCTTTTAAGAAAATAGTTTATGGTTAGTAAAAAGGGAACGTTGACTAATCTTAAAAAGAGTCCTTATGGAAAGGAAGAATACGATTCTACACTTGAGCGAGAATATATGGTTGAGTTGGAAAGAGACACTGCGGTAAAAAGCTGGACAAAAAAGCATGGGATTAAGATACCTTACAAATTCTTGCTGCTTACAAAGCACTACCTGCCTGATTTTTTAGTTGAGTATAAAGATGGTAGTAAGGAGATTCACGAGACGAAAGGATTGCCTCTTATGCTTTGGGTGACAACGAAGTTAAAAGGCCAGACAGCAGAGGACTTTTGTAAATCAAAAGGCTGGAAATATAAGATGATTACGAAAGGCAGTCAGGCGTTTTATGGAAAGATATAATGGCTCACTTACTCCTTAGGGAATAAAAAAGAATTATCTTGATACATGATGGTGTGTATGCTAAAGCTTGAGAAAGTCCATACATTTTATGGCCCGATTGAGGCATTAAAGGGCATTAATATAGAAGTAAAACAGGGAGAAATTGTATGCCTTATTGGAAGCAATGGGGCTGGCAAATCTACAACACTTATGACAATATCAGGTATCCAAAGACCCTCCTCAGGTAATATTCAGTTTGAAGGAAAGACTATCAATGGAATTCCTCCACACAGGATTGTTAAGATGGGTATTAGCCAGGTGCCTGAGGGAAGAAGGATTTTCCCTAAGCTTACAGTAAAAGAGAATCTTGAGATGGGTGCATATTCAGTTGATAGTGGTCAGTTTTCAGTTTTCAGGAAACAAAAAACTAATAACCAACAACTAAAAACTCAATACGAAAAGGTTTTTGAATTATTCCCTGTCCTGGAAGAAAGACATAAGCAGTTGGGGGGAACCCTGAGTGGAGGAGAACAGCAGATGCTCGCAATTGGCAGGGCCCTTATGCCCAGTCCCAAGCTTTTGCTCCTTGACGAACCTTCCCTGGGTCTTGCCCCTATCATCGTGAGTAAGATATTCAAAACGATAAAAGAGGTTAACAGGGAAGGTGTTACAGTTCTCCTTGTTGAACAGAATGCCCGCGCAGCGCTCAAACTGTCAAACAGGGGTTATGTGCTTGAAAATGGCAGAGTTGCAATGCAAGGAAAAGGCGAAGACCTGATGAACAATGAAGAGGTAAGAAAGGCCTATCTTGGAGAATAGGGATAACGATGTGTTATAATTTTTAAACATGGAAGAGGCAAGGGCTCATGTATTTATCGAGGGTAGTGTACAGGGGGTCTTTTATAGGGCTTTTACCAGAGACCTTGCATATAACCTCGGCATTAAAGGATGGGTAAGAAATCTCTATGATGGCAGGGTTGAGGCAGTATTTGAGGGTGAAAAGGGACTTATTGATAAGGCTGTTAAAGAGTGTTACGTCGGACCACCCGGTGCAAGAGTCACAGATATAGATGTGAAATGGGAAACATTCATAGGTGACCAGAAAGGATTTTCCGTAAGATATTAATCCTGCTGATGTCTTAAAAGGAAAAGAGATGGATGCTAAGAGAACTCAGAATAAAGAATCTTGCTATCATTGATGACCTGAGAGTCAGGTTTGAAGATGGACTTAATGTACTGACAGGTGAAACAGGTGCTGGTAAATCCATAATAGTGGATTCCCTCAGTCTTGCCCTTGGCACCAGGGCACAATCAGATTTAATAAGATCAGGAGAAAAGGAGGCAGTTGTCCAGGCATATTTCGAAATAAAAGGAGTTAATGAACTCCCTGATATTGGTATTGATGTATCTGATGGCCTTATCCTCAGAAGATCTATTTCTGCTACAGGCAAGAGCAGGGCATATATAAATGATACAATAGTGAGCCTGCAGAGCCTTGCAGAGATCGGCAAATCCCTCGTTGATATTCATGGACAACATGAACACCAGAGCCTCCTGTCTGTTGACAAGCATAGGCTTTTTCTTGATTCATACGGCAAACTTCAGGGGGATAGGGGAAAAGTAGAATTACTTTATAGAGAGGTCCAGACACTTAAAAAGGAAGAGGCTGATTTAAAACAAAAGGTGAATGAGAGGTCACACAGGCTTGACCTGCTGAGGTTTCAGATTAATGAGATAGATATAGCCTTTTTGAAGGTCGGCGAGAAAGAGAATCTGATCGGAGAGAAGACAATTTTATCAAATCTGAGCAGATTGAATGAACTGACAGAAACAGCCTATTCAATGATCTACGGCTCTGAAAATTCGTGCATAGAAAGGCTTTCATCTATTATTGCAAGGGTGAGAGAAATGTCATCTATAGACCATAGTGTATCTGACATACTGAACATGCTTGAATCAGCCCTTCCATCAATTGAGGATGCGGCAATCTTCCTCAGAGGATATAAAGATAGATATGATTTTGAACCTGAGAAACTTGCTGAAATTGAAGAGCGGCTCGAATTAATAAAAAAGCTTGAAAAGAAATATGGCGAAGGGATTGAGACTGTTTTCAGATATAGAGATGATGCAGAGAAAGAGCTAAAAGGCCTTGAGTTTACAGATGAAAGGCTCGACTCAATAGAGGCTGAACTTAAGGTAAAAGAAGATATGCTTCTCAGTGCTGCGCTTTCTCTCACTGGAAAAAGGGAAAAAATAGCGGAAAAAATAGAGGAACTCGTAAGAAAGGAGCTGGAAGAACTCGCATTCAGTAAGGCAGACTTTGTGATAGATATAAAACAGGAAACTATTTCTCCTTATGGCCTTGATAAGGTTGAATTTCTGTTTTCCGCAAACCCGGGGGAGCCTCCAAAACCTCTTGTAAAAACTGCATCAGGGGGCGAACTTTCGAGAGTTATGCTTGCTTTAAAAAGCATACTTGCAGATTTTGACAGCATACCTGTTTTAATATTTGATGAGGTTGACGCAGGCATTGGAGGAAAGACTGCAGAAGGTGTGGGGAAAAAACTCAAGGCGATATCAAATAAACATCAGGTGCTCTGTACAACCCATCTTCCACAGATAGCCTCTATGGGAGATTTTCATCTGAAGATAGAGAAGGGACAGAGAGATGGAAGGGTATATGTTGAGGTAAAGGAGCTTAAAGGCAGAGAAAGACAGAATGAGATAGCCCGGATGCTGAGTGGTAAGATAACAGAGGTTTCTCTTAAGCATGCTAAGGAATTAATAGAGAGTGCGGTATGAAAGGGATGATTGTAATAGACGAGGAGCTATGTAAGGGCTGCACCTACTGTATATATGCATGTCCATTAGGTGTTATAGCTATCAAAGACAGATTTAATAAAAAGGGGTTTTTCCCTGCATCCCCGAAATATCCTGACAAATGTACAGGTTGTAACATGTGTGCACAGATGTGCCCCGAGATAGCAATAGAGGTCTACAGGGAAGTCGGACCGACCCGATCCCGAAAAGGACAGATATGCCAAAAAGATATGCAATAGGTATCGATCTCGGCGGTACAAATCTAAGGGTTGCTTTAGTCTCCAGAGGTGGTGAGATTATCAGAAAGATAAAAGAACCAACATCGGAAGAAATAATAAACTCTATTTTTAAAGCTGCCGGTTCCCTTTTTTCCGATGAGATTGCAGGAATAGGTATCGGTGTAGCAGGACTTGTTGACAGGAAAAGCAGCATGATTCTTATTTCTCCTAATCTTCATGTTGTAGAAAGGATTGACCTTGTAAATGAAATAAGGGGGAAATTTAGGGTGCCCGTATTCCTCGAAAATGATGCAAATGCTGCTGCACTTGGAGAAAAATGGGTTGGCGCAGGGAAAGACTTTTCAAACTTTGTTCTTTTCACTCTCGGCACAGGTATAGGTGGCGGGATAATTTATGACAAAAAACTGCTTAAGGTCTCAGCAGAAATTGGTCATATGAGCATAGACGTAGATGGCGAAAAATGTCCGTGTGGTAATTCTGGTTGTCTCGAATCTTATGCTTCTGCAAGGGCGATATTATCAAAAGCGGTATCTGCTCTTGAAAAAGGCAGAGAAAGTTTGTTAAGAGAATGCTGCGGTGGGAACTTCTACAAACTTACAACAGAGGATATCTACAAAACAGCGCTCGATGGCGACAGCCTTGCAAGAGAACTATTGAAGGATGCAGGGAGGTATCTCGGTATCGGGATTGCGAATATTATTAACCTGATGAGTCCTGAGTCAATAATCCTTGCAGGCGGCCTTATAGGTGCCTGGGATATATATATTCAGGAGGCGATGAAGGAGGCGTCAAGGAGGGCACTTAAGGAACTGTTTGATCGAGTAAAGATTACACCCTCTTCACTTTTAGATGATGCAGGGACTATTGGCGCGGCAGGGCTTGTATTTCAGAATGAGGTTATATCTGAATGAAATATTCATTATTGCTTCGCCCTCGTCTCACAATAACAGAAAGAAGGAATTGTAAATGAAAAACAAAAAAAGGCTGTTAAAGGAATATGCAGAGGCTATAATCACTGCCCTGATTCTTGCACTTGTGATAAGGGCCTATGTTATACAGGCATTTAAGATACCATCCGGCTCTATGCATCCCACACTTCTTATCGGTGACCACTTACTTGTTAATAAGTTCATATATGGCACAGAGATTCCCTTTTCTAATAGGCGGGTTTTAGTGTTCAAAAAACCAGAAAAAGGGGATATAATAGTGTTTAAATATCCAGAGAATCCTAAAAAAGATTTTATAAAAAGGATTATTGCCACTGAAGGTGATGTTATAGAAGAGAGGGATAAAACAGTTTATGTTAACGGGAAGGCTGGTATGGAATCTTATGCACAACATTCTGACAGCAGTATAAGATCGGGTAGAAATGATCCGAGAGACAACTTCGGACCTATAACCGTGCCGGAAGGTAAGGTCTTTGTGATGGGGGATAATCGCGATCAGAGTTATGACAGCAGATACTGGGGATTTGTTGATTTAAAAGAGATAAAGGGCAAAGCACTTATTATATACTGGTCCTGGGATACCGAAAAGTGGGTTAGGTTTACCAGGATAGGGAAGTTAATAAAATGATATCTGATGTAAAAGTTGATATGCTCGGGGTGTTCCAGAAAAAACTTAATTTTCATATAGAGGTAGAGGAATAATTTGTTTACAGGTCTGATACTTGAAATGGGTGAAATATTATCTTTTAAGAAACGCAGTGGAGGCGCCATACTATCACTCAAAGCAAACGAAGTAGCGTCTACCGCAAAAAAGGGAGATAGTATTTCTGTAAATGGCGTCTGTCTTACTGTTGTGAACAAAAACAATGATACACTTTCCTTCGACCTTTCTGAGGAGACCCTGCGAAGCACAAACCTCGGCAGCCTTAAAACAGGCGATATAGTTAACCTCGAACCCTCATTGAGCCCTGATTCAAAGATTGGAGGTCATTTTGTAACAGGACATGTTGACGCAGCAGGTAGGATTCGCTCAAAGGTAAATATCGGCAATATGATGAAAGTTGAGATTGAGGCACCTGCAAACACAATAAATTTTCTTGTTGAGAAAGGTTCAGTGGCTGTAGATGGAATAAGCTTTACAGTTGTTGATATACTAAAAGATGTGTTTACAATAGTGATTATCCCACATACAGCGAAGTTTACTACAATCGGATTTAAAAATACTGGTGATACTGTAAATATCGAGGTAGATATCTTGGGGAAATACGTTGCAAGATTTTTAAATAGAGATGGGAATAAAGATTCAAGGTTTATGAAGACCCTGATGGAAGAGGGATATAGTAAGTAGTAAGAAAGGAGGTTGTTAGTTGTCAGACTAAAAACTAACAACTAAAAACTGAAAACAAAAAGATGGAAAAGTATAAATTCAATACGATTGATGAAGCCTTAGATGATATAGCAAACGGAAAAATAGTCATACTTGTTGATGATGAAGATAGAGAAAACGAGGGTGACCTGTGTATCGCAGCAGAGATGGTAACACCAGAGGCAATCAATTTTATGGCAAGGCATGGCAGGGGGCTTGTATGTCTTTCACTTATGCCAGGGCGTGTAGAAGAACTAAAGCTTTTTATGATGACAGATGAGAATACTTCGTCTTTTGGCACAGCATTCACAGTATCAATAGAGGCAAAAAAGGGTGTCACAACAGGTATCTCAGCAGCAGACAGGGCAAAAACGATAAAAACCGCTATTGACCCCAAAACAAGACCAGAAGACCTTGCGAGGCCTGGCCATGTATTTCCCTTGAAGGCAAGACAAGGCGGTGTACTGCAGAGAGCAGGACAGACAGAAGGCTCTGTTGATTTAGCAAGGCTTGCAAGGCTTTATCCCGCAGGTGTTATCTGTGAAATAATGAATGATGACGGTACAATGTCAAGGGTTCCTGAGCTTATGGAGTTTGCAAAAAAACACAATCTCAAGATAGTTATGATAAAGGACCTCATCAAATACAGGATGAGGACAGAGTCATTTGTAAAAAGAGCTGTGGCTGTAAAACTGCCGACTAAATATGGTAATGAGTTTACTGTCATTGCCTATACCAATGATATAGATAACAATATCCACATTGCCCTTGTGAAGGGTGAGATAAAACCAGAGGATGAAATCCTTGTAAGGGTCCATTCCCAGTGTCTCACAGGAGATATCTTTGGTTCAGAGAGATGTGACTGTGGAGAGCAGCTCCATAAGGCAATGGAGATGATTAGAAAAGAGGGTAAGGGAGTTCTCCTTTATATGAAACAGGAGGGCCGGGGTATTGGTCTGATAAATAAACTGAAGGCATACGAACTTCAGGATAAGGGTCTTGATACAGTTGAGGCTAACTTAAAGCTCGGTTTTAAGCCTGACCTTAGAGACTATGGCATAGGTGCTCAGATACTCGTTGATTTAGGTGTGAGGAAGATGAGACTTATGACTAATAACCCGAAGAAGATTGTCGGACTGGAAGGATATGGTCTTAAGGTAGTAGAAAGGGTTTCTATAGAGACCAGGCCTAACGAAAAAAATATTATCTATCTCAAGACAAAGAAGAAAAAATTAGGGCATATACTGAATAATGTGTAAATTGGGGGGTTCTTATGAAGATTATTGAAGGTGAGCTTCAGGCTAAAGGATTAAAATTCGGTGTTGTAATTAGCAGGTTTAATGACTTCATCACAAGCAGGCTTCTTGATGGTGCAAAGGATGCACTTTTAAGACATGGTGCAAAGGAAGAGGACATAGATGTTATTAAGGTTCCAGGCTCTTTTGAGATCCCGATGGTAGCTAAAAGGCTGGCATTGAAAGGGACATACAATGCAATAATATGCCTGGGGACAGTTATAAGAGGTGCAACACCACATTTTGAATATATTGCAGCAGAGGTTTCAAAGGGTATTGCATCAGCCTCTATGGAGACAGGTATCCCTATAGCTTTCGGAATCATAACATCCGATACCATAGAGCAGGCTGTTGAAAGGGCTGGCACAAAAAGTGGCAACAAAGGATGGGATGCAGCAATAACAGCCATCGAAATGGCACAACTCCTGAAGAAGTTATAAGTAATTTTTCATGAAACGGCGCAAAGCAAGAGAGTATGCGCTGCAGATACTATTCCAGGTCGATTTTACAAAGAAAAAGATTGATAGCAAAGACCTCGAAGAATTCTGGTCAGGCAAAAAAGATGGCAGAAATGTTAAAGAGTTTACAGAGGATCTTGTCAGGGGTACCTTAAACAAGATTGATGAAATAGATATGACGATCGAAAGAGTTACAGAAAACTGGTTATTAAAGAGGATGGCTGCAGTTGACAGAAACATACTGAGGTTCGCAGCTTACGAGATACTCTACAGAAAAGATATCCCATCTGCTGTTACGATAAATGAGGCAATAGAGGTTGCAAAAAAATTCTCATCAGCAGAGTCTGCTCCCTTTATAAACGGCATTCTTGACCGGCTTGCAAAAGAGGCGGGGAAAGCCTGATGCGTTATGCTGTGCTTTCTGATGTCCACTCAAACCTTGAGGCCGTTGAGGTTGTACTAACAGATGTGGAACAAAAAAAAATTGAGGATATAGTGTTTCTTGGAGATGCAGTGGGATATGGTCCTAATCCGAACGAATGTATAGATATACTTGTAGAAAGGTGTAAAATTCTCCTTGCAGGTAATCATGATTGGGGAGTACTCGGATTAACAGACATTTCCTATTTTAATGAATATGCAAGGTATGCTATCGAATGGACAAGAAGTGTGCTTACAGAAAAGAATAGCAAAATAGTTAAATCATTCCCCGTTAAAAAAGAGAGTAGAGATGATAATATCCTCTTCGTGCACTCTACTCCAAAAGAGACTGAGGAATGGCATTATCTGCTAACGCTATGGGATGCAGATATAAACTTCCAATATTTCGATAATAAATTCTGTTTCCTCGGGCATAGCCATCAACCGTTTATTATAGAGAGATTCCCGTCAGGAGAGCTTGTCACATATAAAGAATCAGCACCCATAAAGAAAGGTGATAGATATATAATAAATGCTGGAAGTGTTGGACAGCCACGCGATGGAGACCCAAGGGCATGCTATGCAATTATTGATGATGAGACAGTAGAGATAGTAAGAATTCCCTATGATATTGAGAAGGTACAGAAGAAGATGGAAAAAGTACTTCTACCCTCTCCACTTATAGAAAGGCTGTCAATAGGAAGATAATATATGAGGTGGAAAACATTTAAAATAATCCCCCCTTACCCCCCTTTAATAAAGGGGGGATGGGGGGATTATCAGATAAAACTCAATGCATTTTGGTATTTGTTCCTTGCTCTATGCTCTATGCTATTTGTTTTATGTTATGACGTCACTTCTTATGCTGATGATAATCCGCTTAATAGAATGCGGGATGAAACAATTTCGTATTTTAAACCTATGACAGGTAAAATAACAATGGTTGAAGATAAAAAAGTTGCGGTTGACATAGGGGCAAAAGATTCTGTAAGAACAGGCATGCGATTTAACATACTGAGGGAAGAAGCCCCATTTAAACACCCTGTTACAAAAGAGACCTTGGGAAGATTAGAGTCATCTGTTGGAAGCCTTGAGATAAAAGAAGTAGGTTCGGATTCATCTGTAGGCACTATAATGAGGGGTGATGCAAAAAAAGGCGATAAGGTCAGGATATCAGAGATAAAAGTAAATATACTCTTCTGCCAGTCAAAGGATATTGACTGGTATTTAGCCGATTCATATTACAGAAACATGAAGGAAACAGGAAGATTTAACATGATCGATACAGGCATTGACACAGATGACCAATCAAAGGTCATCGAGGAGGCAAGAAGACTTCATGCAGAGGTTGCCCTTTTTCTTACGGCTAAGGCTGCAGACTCAGGTACGCTTCTTACACAAAGGCTTTTCTGGGTATCTGATGGCCTTAAACTTGCTGAGGTGGATACAAAGATCGATGTTGCCTATACAAAAGAACTAAGGTTTGGTGAGGAATTCTTCAGGCCAAATAAACAAGAGGCATGGCTGGAGTTCGATTTGCCATTCGGAGCAAGACTTATAACAAGAGGTGATATTAACGGGGACGGGAAACAGGAGATCGTTCTCAGTACAGGGAAAGATATCAAAGTCTACATACCGGGTGCCGACCTCCAGCCTGCATTTGGTGGGAGTTATATAGGGGGTTCTAACCTCGATGATCACCTCTGGATCGACACAGTTGATCTTAATAGAAACGGAAGAGATGAGATAATCGTCACATCAATGAGAGGGGATAATGTCACCTCTTATATTTATGAGCTTAGCGGCGCCGAATTTATTCTCCTGTATAAAGATAATGTCTTCCTGCGAAGAATAGAAAATAAACTTATAGCCCAGGCCTATTCAATCGCTGAAGGGTTTGAGGGTGCGGTGTTTGATATCGTGTGGGAAGGAGAATATAAAAAAGGAAGTGAAATAAAACTCCCTAAAGGCGTTAATATATATGATTTTATATATATTGATAATCCCCAAACAGGCAGATTAATCCTCGCATATGATGAAGAGGGATTCCTTAATTTATACGACAATAATGGTGTAAAGATTTGGAGGAGTAAAGCCAATACAGGAGGGTTTCTCACGACATTCAAGAAATCAGCGCCTTCGATAATGGTTGAGAGGGGTGAATGGGCAATTAAAGACAGGCTTTTTCTTAGAAATAGAGAGAGCCTATTCGTTAAAAGGATTCCATTGTTAGGGTTAGTGAAAGGGCTTGGTTATAAAAGCTCTCAGATTAAAAGATTATGGTGGAATGGGCTTTCCATGGAAGAAGGCGTTTTGATAGATGACATTAAAGGCTCTATCCTTGATTATACATCTGCCGGCGATAAGATCATTGTCCTTGTTAGCCCCCTATTTGGCATCAAAGCCGGAAATATACTGAAGGGTGAAAATCCCTTAAAAACAATAATCTATATTTATTCAATTAAAGGTGAATAGGGAGGTCAATAATTGTTATTAACCGGTCGTATACCAAGACATGTAGGCATCATAATGGATGGGAACGGAAGATGGGCTGAGGTGCGCGGCCTTCCCAGAATAGAAGGCCACAGGCGCGGGGCAGAGCGTTCAAAGGAGATAATTGAGGTTTCAGTGGAACTTGGAATAAAGGCATTAACCCTGTATGCCTTTTCTATAGAAAACTGGCAGAGGCCATCATCAGAGGTAATGACCCTGATGAAACTGCTCGAATTTTATTTAAATAAAGAGCTCGACAGGTTAATTAAAAAGGATGTTGTCTTTAAAGCAATTGGCGAGATATGGAAGCTGCCCGAACATATACAGGTCATCATAAGGGAAGCAGAGGGAAAAACTGCGTCAAACAAAGGTATGAGACTTGTTATAGCAATAAGCTATAGTGGACGGAACGAGATTCTAAGGGCCGTGAAGAAGATGCTATATTCAGGTATCAGACCTGAGGAACTGACAGAAGAGGCTTTCAATTCATACCTTGATACTGCTGGCCTCCCTGCCCCAGACTTAATTATAAGAACCAGCGGAGAAATGCGCATAAGTAACTTTCTGCTCTGGCAGGGGGCGTATTCAGAGCTTTATTTTACTGACACGCTCTGGCCTGATTTCACAGAGGACGAATTCCTGCTTGCAATACAGGATTATCAGCGGAGGGAACGGAGGTTTGGCGCCATCTCAGTGAGGGCAGATGCACCTTAAGAGGTTAATTGTTGCTGCAGTTCTTCTGCCTGTTATTTATCTTTATATTATGTACCTTCCTTCAGGGTATTTTCTCTTCCTGCTGGCAGCCGTATCCTTGCTTGCCATGTCAGAATTTTATTCTATGTATCGTGCATCAGGGATATTAAGATATACCTGTCTTTTTTTCGGGGTCTCTATTATTAGTGTATCCTATTTTTCGAAAGATCTCATGCCGGATGTCATTATACTTTCTGTGATGGCAGTAATAATCATAAGGCTTCTGGTTAAAAGAAACCCTATTTCATCGCTTTATGATATTTCTCCCCTTATACTTGGACTGCTCTACATCCCGGTGTGCTTAGCATTCCAGACACAGATAAGGAATCTCGGGCCAGAATGGATAATCTTTCTTTATGCATCAGTATGGACATCAGACACAATGGCTTACTATCTCGGCACATGGATTGGGAAGAAAAAACTTTACATAGAAGTAAGCCCCAATAAGACTGTAGCAGGTGCAGCGGGCTCGCTTATAGGGGGTATAATAGCTGCGCTCCTTTTAAGGGCATCTATTATACCTTTGCTGACCTTATACCCAGCAGTATTAATTGGTATAATAATAGGAGCTATCTCCATAGTAGGCGATCTTGTAGAATCCATGTTTAAACGCGATGCAGGGGTAAAGGATTCAGGCATCATAATACCTGGACATGGAGGCATCTTAGATAAAATTGACGGTGTATTGTTTGCAGGCCCAATACTTTACTGGATGTTAATAGCATTGGGGATAAAATGAAGAACTCTCAAGTTAAATAAATCATGAAGCGCATAACAATTCTTGGTTCGACAGGTTCTATAGGAAGAAATGCCCTCGATATCGTCTCATCCCACAGAAGTCGTTTCAAGGTTGCCGTTTTAACAGCAGGAGATAATGTTGACTTACTTGAGAAACAGATAAAGTCTTTTTCCCCTGATGTTGTGGCCCTCGCTGATGAGACAGCTGCCAGTAAATTGCAGAAAAGAATAGGGAAAAAACATGCTTCGTCCTTACAAATACTATCAGGGCAGAAAGGAATTGCAGAGGCTGCGACTTACAATGACTCGGACTTTGTCCTCTCTGCAATCGTTGGTGCTGCAGGTCTGATCCCAACGATGTCAGCCATACGTTCAGGGAAAACAATCGGACTTGCAAACAAAGAAGCGCTTGTGATGGCAGGAAAAATTATGATCAAAGAATCAAAAAAATACAGGGCAAGGATTCTTCCTGTGGACAGCGAACATAGTGCAATATTCCAGTGCATTCAGGGACACAGAAAATCCGATGTCAGGAGGATTATACTAACAGCCTCAGGTGGTCCTTTCGCTGGTAAAAGTATTGGTGAGCTGGATAATATCGAACCTGAGGACGCACTCAAGCACCCGAGATGGAAAATGGGAAAGAAGATAACAATTGATTCTGCAACACTTATGAACAAGGGGTTTGAGGTAATTGAGGCACATTATTTATTCGGCCTACCTCAACAAAAGATAGATGTGCTCATACATCCGCAGAGCATTGTACATTCCTTAGTTGAGTTTAATGACAGAAGCTGTATTGCACAACTCTCGATACCTGATATGAAAGGACCAATATCATACGCATTATCTTATCCGGAAAGGCTTGAGGATGCAATAAATGGACTTGAGTTTGACTGTATAGAATCTCTTACATTTAAAAAAACAGACAACGAATGTTTTCCTTGTCTCTCTTATGCCTACACTGCGATAGAGGCCGGAGGCACAATGCCCTCTGTGCTTAATGCAGCAAATGAGGTCGCTGTAAATGCATTTCTCAAAGGCGCTATCAGGTTCACTGAGATACCTGTTATAATCAGAAAAACTATGGACCATCATACCGTGATGCCTGACACAGAACTTAATGTTGTAATGGAAGCTGACAGGTGGGCAAGGGAAATGGCAGAAGAGGTTATTAAGTCAATACGATGACATTTTTATCAGCAATAATTCTTCTCGGCATACTCATATTCGTACACGAACTCGGTCACTTTCTCTTTGCAAAGTTAGTGGGTGTTAAGGTACTAAAATTTTCACTCGGCTTTGGTCCAAAACTTTTGGGGAGAAAATATGGCAATACTGAATACCTCATTTCATCTGTACCGCTAGGTGGATATGTAAAGATGCTGGGTGAAAACCCCGGTGAAGAACTTAAAGAGGAGGAAAAGCCGTTTGCATATAATTTCCAGCCTGTATGGAAGAGGTTTGTAATAGTATTTTCCGGCCCCCTCTTTAACTTGGTCTTTGCCATGATTATTTTTTTCTTTGTTTTTTTGAACGGCCTTCCTTCATTGCTTCCTGAGGTCGGGGAGGTTTTAAATAATTCGCCTGCTGCGCGCTCAGGTATTGCAAAAGGAGACAGGATTATAGAGATTGACGGAGTTGCTATAAATCAGTGGGATGAGATGACAACAGTTATCCATAAAAATCCCGGCAAACCACTCGGTTTCAAGATAAAAAGGGATGGCAATATCTTCCGAATATCGATAACACCTGAGATGAAGAAATTAAAGGACATCTTTGGAGAGGAAAAGGAGATTGGACTGATAGGGATAAAACCATCCGGAAGCACATTTATCAAAAGGGATAGCATTGTCAGTGCGGTAAAGAATAGCATTATCAGGACATGGGATATATCAGTTCTTACCGTAGTGTCTCTTGTAAAGCTGATTCAAAGGGTGATACCTGCTAATACTATTGGAGGACCTATACTTATTGTTCAGATGGCAGGTGACCAGGCATCTAAAGGGTTTCTGAATTTCTTCATATTTATGGCTATCATAAGCATCAATCTGGGGATACTGAACCTGCTTCCCATTCCTATACTCGATGGAGGACATATATTTTTTCTTGGGATTGAGGCAATCAGAAGAAAACCACTCAATGAAAAATTCATTGCAGTTAGTCAGAGGATTGGGATTGCAATAATCCTAACTATTATGGCTTTTGCATTATATAATGATATCATAAGGTTGATTATAGGAAAACAGTTCCCTTGATAAAACCTGCAGCATTAAAGACACAAGTCTCCTCAGGTGGAGTTATATTCAGGAGGCACGACGATAGCATAGAGGTTGCCATGGTAGCAGTAAAAGGAGGCAATGTATGGTGTCTTCCAAAGGGAATCATTGATAAAGGAGAAGTTCCTGAAAAAACTGCCATCAGAGAGGTAGCAGAAGAGACTGGACTTAAGGGGACAATTATTGAGAAGCTTGGGGAAATAACTTACTGGTATTACATAAAAGAGGAGAACACTAAGTGCAGGAAAACCGTGCATTTTTTCCTTATGAAGTATGAAGGTGGGGATGTTTCAAACCATGACTGGGAGGTAGATGAGGCATTATGGTTTCCGATTGATGAGGCATTGAAGAAGGCCAGCTATAAGGGAGAGAAGGAGATGATAAAAAAAGCAGAGGAAATTCTAATAAAAACGCATTAAATAAATACCCCTTACCCTAACCCTCTCCCGTAGGGGGAGAGGGGATTACTCTTTTAACTCCCCTCCCTTGACGGGAGGGGAATAAAGGGGAGGGTGAACTACTAATGAAAAAGATATTAAACTGGATGAGCTAAAAGAAGCTGTTGACAGGCTAAGGGCCGATGGCAAGAAGATTGTCTTTATCAAATGACTTAGTCAAATTGCTGAGAGGGACAAATTCATAATGATTTCATACAGTGATTTATGATATGATTTGACAGTCGTTGATCGGGGGATAGTTATAAAACCATGGCTAATTCCATAGAAGAGCATCTTTTAATCTCCGTCACACTGCACTGACACCTATTGTTCATCCTTTATTAAAAAATTCTTCCATCGAAAAAATTCCGAATATTCGTTCAAAAGGATTAATAAACATGCTTCCTGCATTTATATGGTATGTAAAGGAGAACAGATGGGAAGTCTAAGTCTAACATCTATACTGAAGATTCTGACTCCAATCTGTTAAGGGTGGACGGAATATGTATGAATCGCCAAAGAGGAGATTGATATATGGCTGTTGATATAATTCAATTTAAGATTAGATTCATAACACCTTTATTGATTCATGGTGCCAATTCCAGAGAAGCAGACTCAATAGGTTTGACGGGTAAGGCGTTGCGGGGATGCTGGAGGTTCTGGTTCAGGGCAATGGTAGGGGGACAACTGCTTGATATCAATGATGAACCGTTAGCAGAACTTGAAAATAAATTATTAGGTTTGTCAAATGAAAAGCTGGCACGTCAGCAAAGATTGACACAAATATTGCAATTTTTTGAAAGTAAAATCTTTGGTTCATCTGATGAAAAATTTGGGGCAAAGTTCAGACTTGTTATAACACCTCCTGAAAGTCTAAAACCTAATGATAAAATTTATCCTGGTTTCAATAGAAAACTTAATTCCGGTGAAATGTTTAGGTTTAAAGGATTTTCAGAGGGCTGTGAATTTATAATTAGGATATTGACAAGGGAAAATATGAACTCTCATGAGATCAATATCCTTCTTTCATCTATCTGGCTTTGGGCAAACCTCGGCGGCATCGGGCAGAGGGCAAGGAGGGGATTCGGATCGGCGGTAATTGACTCAATATCTGGCACCGATGCATACATAAAACCCGATCTATTTGTAACTCCTCAATTTTCAGAAAGTGATCAGATCAAGGACTATCTGTGCAATGGATTAAGCAGAATATGGATGGTGTTTGAGCAATGGCTGAAAGACAATGGTTGCCGGGTTGTAGGGGATATAGCCACAAATCCAGAGCCAAAAGATTCAAGTTTTTTTATTCTGAACAGCTTATCACAGATTGCCATAGGCGGAAAGCCCTATTATGGAAAACTTGATGATGCTGTTAAAGCGGTGCATGGGAAAAATGAATGCACGAGTTTGGGCTGGGCAAATGGCGGAAGGATGGCGTCTCCAGTCATTACAAGATTTCATAAAGTTTCGCAAAGAAATCATGACAGCCTTGTGCCTGTAGTTACATGGTGTCATCAAAAACTTGGTAGTAAAAGTATTCCTCATGCGGACTGTCTCAAAGCTTATTTAAAAAATGGGATATGCAATTGCGGCAAAAATTTTAGTACCTCTTACTGTAATGTTTCAAGCCGCCTCTCCGGAGATGCAATATGAGCAATAAATACTTACTTAACGTCTCTGTCGGCCCGGTTCAGGAATTCATCGCCGAGGCAAGGAAGGTTAGGGATCTATGGGTAGGGAGTTATCTGCTTTCTATGCTTACATATAAGGCTCTTAAACCTTTTATGGATAATTCGGATTACGACATCATATATCCAGCGTATAAAACGTCGCCTGTATACAAAAGACTTAATTCACAGCCTGTCTCTGATCCCGATTTATTAATAGCTTCATTCCCCAATCATTTCCTTGTAAGCGTTCCTGGGACATCTCTTGTTACACTTATCAAATCATCCCATGATGAATGTCAACAATACTGGGAAGAAATTTCTGAAAGTACAAAAAAATTAATTCAGAAAGACCTTGACAGTATTTTCAATGCCATTAAAGGAAGTTCTACACCGGATAAATGGGATAGTCTTTGGGAAAATCAGATAAAAGACCATTGGATATATATGTGGGTAGCTTTACCAGTTAATGAAGAAGATTTAAAGACAAATTACCAGGACTGTATAAAGAAGATACAAAGGCTGCTTGAAGAAAGAAAAATGACCCGTACCTTTGCACAGTGGCATGGCAGCCCTGCAATTAAATGCACCCAATACGCAAGGAGAGAGTCAATGGGGCCTGATGATTTGGCTAAGAATAAGATATTCTGGGAAAGATCGCAGGATAGATTTGATGCGACCATTAGAAAAGGCGACAGGTTATGCGCCGTTTGCCTGATAAAACGATTTATCAAGCCTGAGCATTTTAAGATAAACGGACTAAAAGATATAAGATTTCAATCTACTATGGACGTTGCAGTAAAGCCTTATAAAGAGCTTGTCAATAACTTGGACGATAATATAAAAAAAGACTTTCTTGATAGAGTAAATAACATCAGAAAAATTATCACGCCATATAAAAAAGAAGTAGCTAACATTGATGAGATTGAAGGAGATTTCTTTTATAGAGACGAAATGGATGAAAAGAGACACCTTAAAGAGTATGCTGTTAAAGCTGCTGACAAATCAAAACTAAAAGAATACTTAAATGTTTTTTAAAGCAGTTGGAAAAGACATTAAAGACAAGCCCTTCAAGGTATTACTCCCTAAAGAGATGTTTAAACAAGAGACTATGAGGCTATTCATTCGACATTATCATAATAAATCCAATCAAAGAAAAGAGCTGCCTGAACAAGTTAAAACGTTTGTTGATACCTTAATTTATGTGCTCTCAGACATCGGGATGCCTGACAAGAATAAGGACTTTGATGTTATGGAGAACCTGAAAGGATTCCTCAGAATTGCCGCATTTATTGCGAGGGAGGCTTGCGAATAATGAGCATCACGATAATATTCGAGCCTGTTGATACACTTTTCTTCAGAGGCAACAGACCTTTCAGCGCCGGCGCCGATACATTCGCCGAATCTATATATCCATCACCACTGACGGTGTACGGAGCTATAGGCGATTACATACTTAAAAAGAACAACACCAACTTGATGGATTTCTTTAATAGCAGCATAGTTGATACTATCCTGGGGAAATATGATGCGGACTTAAAAGACACAAGAGTGACGATTAAGGGGCCTTTTTTATTCCTGAATGACAAGATTTATTTTTCTCCCCCTGCAAATATTCATATAGAAAATGGCTGGAATATTCATATATGCCTTCCCGATACATCGAGAAAGGATCGATGGGACATTAAGGATGAACTATATCCCATATCATTACCGGACAAGGAAACAAAGCCTTACAACAAGCTTCTGCCTGCCGACAACATGATCCGCTATCTCAGTAATGACAAAATACATTCTTTCATAGGGGAGGTAGATACTGAGGAAATCGTAAAAAACGAAAGGCGGTATGGTCACAAGCTAAAAGCTGCAACCTTGACTGTAAAGGAAGGCTTTTTATACAGCATTGACCATGCCAGATATAAAGACGAGCTTTCCAGCAAAGTTTACAATAAAGCAGGCTTGGCTGTATTTGTGGAAGGATTAAATAAAAAAGAATATCCTGACGGAGTAACAGTAATCGGCGGTGAAAAGAGGATGTCGTGTATTTTTTTTAAAGAAGACTTGAAGATTCCCACAGCCGATTTGTCGGATAAATTCAATGGAAGTTTTTTTATCTATTTGGCCACCCCTGCTATCTTTTCAGATGGATTCAAGAAAGACAACTGGTTTGACGGCTTTAATGCCCAACTGGTCGGTGCCGCTTTAAACAAACCTCTTTATATAAGCGGATGGAAAAGGATAGATTTTTCTAAAGGCAATCCTCGTCCATTAAGGCGGGCAGTGCCTGCAGGCAGTGTGTATTTTTTTAAAGTAGATAAATGGAATAAAGCAAAATTTAATGATTTTTACAATCAGTATAACTTTAACAAAAGCCTTTCTGATGAATATCAATCCGCAGGCTTCGGTATAGGGTTGATCGGGATATGGCAATAAAAATGTGTGGGAGGTGCTGATGATACATTCTATATTGTTTTTTAATGCGATTACGCCTGTTCATAACGGCGCAGGTGAAGGATTGGGTGTTATAGACAGACCGATAATGAGGGAGCGAACAACGAATTACCTCATTATTCAGGGCTCATCAATCAAAGGAGTGCTAAAGGATGAATATCGTCCTAAACTTAATAATAAATTAGATGCTATTTTTGGCCCGGATGACGGCGAAAAGCACTCCAGCGCTATGGCATTCGGAGATGCCAATATATTATGTTTTCCTGTACGATTATTAAAAGGTGCATTTGTCTGGGCAACCTCTCCCCTGGCACTTAATCGTTTTTCGAGAATGCTTGATATTGCAGGGCTATCCGAAAAATTCCCGAAGCTTTTAGAACTACTGTCTGAAAATAAAATTCATTCTGAAATAAAAAGCGTTTTCATAAACCCTGATTCTGAAGGATTGCTTTTGATAAAAAATGCTTCAGAGAAAAGAATAATCCTTGAGGAGTTCCCTTTAAAAATAGAGATTTTGAAAGCAGTTAAAGACTTTGCTGATGAACTATCCAAATTTGTTTATAAAAGTCCTTCTGGTGGATTCCTAAAAAAAGAACTTACAGATAGGCTTGTTGTCCTACCCGAATACTGTTTCAGCTATTTTCTAAGATACGCCACTGAAGTAATGCCCAATATTAAGATTGAAGAAAGTACTGGAACTTCAAAAGAAGGGCTGAGATATTCTGAATATCTCCCGTCCGAGACGATTATGTACAGCCTCATAGGATATGAAAAACCGAGAATAACTGATGCTGAAAAGATCGAACTTGCCGATGATAAGTCTGTAAGAAAGATTTTTACAAAAAACTTACCTAAAAAGAATATACAAATCGGTGCGGACGAGACTAAAGGCAAGGGCTTTATGGAAATCACTATAGTGCCTGAGGAGGATCAGCTATGACTGATGTAATGGAAAGAAATATAAAACATCAATGCGCTGAATATGCCTGCAAATGTATTGAAAATATAGTCAATAATCATTCTTCTATTCAAAAAGATTATCGCTCAGAGGTAATGAGCACAGGAACAAGAATTTACGGCTCGGGGCTTATGCAGACCCTGACTTTTTATTGCTCAAAAATGGATAAACATGAACACTTCAAAAAACTGTTGTTGCATTTGCTGTATTGGATACTTGACGGCGAGTCATTTAATGGCAAGACCATAAACGCTGAGACAGCAAAATGGGATGAAAACAAGGAGAATGTCCTAAAGATATTCACTGCGTTATTAAAGAAGCAAGACGATGGAATGATCTATTACACCCAACGAGCAATGAATATAACGGAATGGCTTAAAAGATTTGCGGATGTAAGATTGAAAAAAGATTAAAAAAATTCTTTATGAAAAAAAATTATCAATTACCGGAATATAATAAGAAGAAGCTTGAGAAGCTAAACGGTATTGTCAAGTCTTTTATGCAAATTCTCCTAAAGGTTCTATTCTCAATGGTTTCCATGGTTATTAATTACGCTGCAATCCTTTCAAGTTTTGA
>PEUB01000126.1 GCA_002780895.1 Nitrospirae bacterium CG02_land_8_20_14_3_00_41_53 | reverse complement strand
CCTTGCAGCATAAATCTCTTGACAGAAAGGAGGAGGCTGCTTAGTATATGGACATCGGAGTCCTTCCTACTTCAACTAAAGGACGGGACAATATCATTACTGACCCCATCAGCAGGACTTACGAATGGCCTGCTGATGGGGTTCCCGAATTAATGCCGGAGACCATTGTTCTTTCAAGTCCGGCTATGAAGGCGGGTGTTGAGATGCAAAATGGCATACCTTTGGTAACGCTTAATGATTTTAAAGAAGCAGGTGCAATAGCCTTTGGCACGCCTACAAGGTTCGGGAATGTATCGGCGCAGCTTAAAAACCAGATTGATCAACTCAGTTCGGTATGGATAAAAAGGGTATTTGAAGGGAAACCGGCAGGGATTTTTGTTTCAACTGCAACTCCACATGGAGGGCAGGAATCTACTATCCTTAGCCTTATGAATGTTCTTTTTCATCTTGGTTTCGTGGTTGTAGGCGTCCCGTACTCGGTAACCGATCTCCATTTTACTAAAGGAGGGGGTTCTCCTTACGGGCCCGGTCATGTTGCCGGTGATGACAATAGAAGGGAGATTGATGAAAATGAGACGAATATATGCAGGGCTTTTGGCAGGAGACTCGCAGAGATAGGGTTGAAGTTGACTAACAGCATGATTGCAAAATGAGTAGACCGGTTTGGGACTCAGGATTGAAAGAAAGGAGGAGAAATATATGATTATGGCATCGGATATAAAAGAGAGTTTTTTTTGGAGCCTCTTTCATTCCCTCGGTAAAAAGACAATGAGGGTCATTAACGATCTTGGAGCCGCGGTTATCTTCTTTGCCCTCGCCTTTCTGAGGATATTCCGGCCCAAACAGTTCCGGGAGATCGTTCAGCAGGTCTTTTACATCGGCGCAAAGTCATCGAATATAGTGATGCTTATAGGCCTCTTTACCGGCATGGTCCTTGGTCTTCAGCTTTACTATACCCTGAGAAAATTCGGCTCGGAGGGATTCCTCGGTTCGGTCGTCGCCCTTTCGCTTATCAGGGAGTTGGGGCCTGTGCTGACCGCAATCATGATAACCGCCCGGGCGGGCTCAGCGATGACTGCCGAAATCGGCATCCTCCGCATCTCCGAGCAGATCGACGCCTTGTATGCCATGCGGATTGACCCTATTCGGTATCTCATCAGCCCGCGCATAGCCGCCTCAGTTATCAGCTTCCCCTTGCTGACTGCCTTTTTTGATCTTATCGGTATCATCGGCGGCTACCTCACCGGCGTTGTCCTTCTCGGCGTCAATAAAGGCGCCTATTTTTATCGGATAGATGCGTATGTGGACTTGACCGATATCCGGGGTGGGTTCATCAAGTCACTCGTCTTTGCCGTGCTCGTATCAACAATCTGCTGCTACCAGGGGTATTTCACTCATCTCCGTACCGACAGCTACGGCTCCAAAAGCGTCAGTCTCTCAACCACCTCGGCTGTGGTGCTCTCCTGTATCATGATTCTCATCTCGGACTACGTAATCACGTCCTTTCTCATGTAGGTGGGAGACCATGAAAATACCTTTGATAGAATTCAGGGATGTCACAAAGCGTTTTGATGGAAACACCGTTCTTGACGGCGCGAATCTCAATATTTACGAAAACGAGATTACGACGATAATAGGCAAAAGCGGCACAGGGAAAAGTGTTCTCCTCAAGCACATCATCGGCCTTCTCTCTCCTGATGAAGGGGGCATACTCTTCAGGGGGAAGCCGGTCAATGAGATGAGCAAAAAAGAATGGGACGGATGCAGGGCGCAGATCAGCTTTATGTTCCAGAACAATGCCCTCTTCGATTCCATGACCGTCTTTGAAAACATCGCCCTTCCGCTCCGGCAGACTACAAACCTCAAAAAAAAGGAGATAGAAAAAAGGGTTATGTCGCGGCTCGAACAGATGGAGCTTGCCGACGTTATTCATCAGTACCCCTCCGAGCTCTCCGGAGGGATGCAGAAGCGGGTGGCTATGGCCCGGGCGCTCGTAACGGATCCGTCCATCGTACTGTTTGACGAGCCGACTACCGGCCAAGACCCTATCAGAAAGAACATGATCCTGAGCATGATTGCCAATTACAGGAAAAAATTCGGATTTACAGCTGTTCTCGTGAGCCATGACATCCCCGATGTCTTCTTCATCTCAGACCGGATACTCCTCCTCTGGGAAGGGAACATAGCTTTTCAAGGAACTTATGAGGAGCTGACGAGGCTCGACCATCCTATGATCGATGAATTTATCAGAAGCATCGAGGGACTTAAGGACGAGCTCACGGGGCTGCTCTCGAAAAAAATGTTCAGATCCCGCTATGACTTTGTAATAGACCGCGGACATGCCGATAGCATAATCACGGCGGTGCTCTTTGGTGTTCACTTTGATCGGCTTTCTGACAGGCTCGGTTCTCAAACTGCCTTAGAGGTTCTCAAGACCCTTGGTGAATATGTGAACAAATATTTCGGTCCGTTGGGAGGATTTTCGGCGCGTCACAGCAGGGGAAGGATCCTCACTATTCTACCCTATTTGCAACCCGAAGAAGTTGAAAGATCAGTTCATGATTTTGCCTGGGAATTTCAGCAAAAGGCGCTTCCCGGAATTACAAAAGGAATCCAGGAATGCTTCGAAATAATGGTGACTGCAGGCATAACCGAAGCCGGTCCTGCTGATGACATTGAACAGATCATAGAAAAAGCTTCAACAAAGCAGAAAATCATCGCAACATATCAGTGCGGCAAGGAGGATTGTTCAAAATGAAAAAGTATTCAATGGAATCGGTTGTCGGCATATTTGTGGTTATCGGACTTCTCTGCGTGGGATATATGACCGTAAAACTCGGCAAGGTCTCCCTGTTCGGTGATGATTACTATTCACTTTATGCCCGCTTCAGTTCGGTATCGGGGCTGCGGGTCGACAGCCCCATCGAGATTAATGGCATTGAAGCCGGAAGGGTGGCGCAATTAAGCATAGACCCGGAGAAACAGGTAGCATTGGTCGAATTGAAGATCAAGAAAGGCATCGAGGTTTACGACGACGCCATCGCATCCATCAAGACCTCCGGTCTCATCGGCGATAAGTTCGTCAAGATCGATCCCGGAGGCGGCGGTGATATCCTGAAACCCGGAGGGACGATCACCGAAACCACCTCGCCTCTTGACATAGAAGACCTGATCAGTAAATACGTATTCGGAGATATCACGAAGGGCGACAAAAAGGATACCAAATGAATCTCAAGGGGAAAGGCATGAAGAGACAACTCATTATAATGATGCTCCTTCTATGTTTGATCTTTCCGGTCTCTGCCGTTGCCGGTGCGGCCCTCGAAACCGTGAAAGGACATGCCGACAGGGTAATGGAGGTGCTGCGCGACCCTGCCCTCAAACCTGAATCGGCGAAAAAAATCAAGAAGGACAGGATTCGCGCCGTCTCGGTGAAAATGTTCGACTTCGCTGAGCTCTCCAAAAGAACATTGGCCAGGAACTGGGAGCGGTTCAATCCCGATCAGCAGAAGGAGTTTATTGAACTTTACAGGTCTCTGCTCGAAGATGCCTACGCCGATAAGATACTGTCGTATACCGATGAAAAGATAGTCTTTGGCAAAGAGGTTCCGCTCACAGAAAAGACGGTCGAGGTCCGGAGCACGGTGTTGAGAAAAACCGGGGAGATACCGATTTACTACAGGGTGATATTAAAGGACGGCGTATGGAGGGTCTATGATGTGGTTATCGAGGGAGTAAGCCTCATCGGCAACTACCGCGCCCAGTTCAGGAAGATACTCTCGAACAAACCACCGGAATCTTTACTCGAAACTCTCAGGAAAAAGGTAGACAAAGGCTGAGTTGAGCATGGAGGAACCACAAAAAGGAAAAACCATGGAAGCCATACATAGCTTTATACTGGCCTCTGTTCTTGTGCTCTGTCCGACATCTCTCCCGGCAGATACGTCTTCAATAACAGCAGACGCGGAGCAATCTCGGAGCGCTGGGACGTTCACAGCACCTCGGATGCTGTTTGAATCAGCGGTTGTCCCAGCGGTCGCCGCTGAGATACCCTTGCAAGAGTCTTCACCTGTGACCGAAACGTATGTTCAGGATGAAAACACAAAAAGCGTATCGGCACAACATGCCGATGTAGAAGAGAAAGAGGCACAGGAAACAGTGTCTGTTGAAAGCAAGGCTGTTAACGAGCAGGAAGAAGAAGATGGCCCGGAGATTGCCGACCCTTTAGTCCCGTTTAACAGGGTGATGTTTCATGTTAACGATAAACTGTACTTCTGGGTGCTCAAGCCGGTGACACAGGTATATTCTCATATCATTCCTGAAGATTTCAGGATTGTATTCAGTAACGCATACGACAATCTTAAGGCGCCGGTCAGAATGCTGAACAATCTATTACAGCTCAGGCTCAAGGCAGCAGGCAATGAACTCATCCGGTTTCTCTTCAATTCTACCGCCGGCATCGGAGGTCTCGGCGATGTTGCAAGGGACGCCCTCGGCATTAAGAAACAAGAGGCTGATTTCGGGCAGACACTGGGCCATTATGGTGTCGGTCATGGGTTTTATATTGTATTGCCCGTTTTGGGGCCTTCTTCTCTCCGTGATACCGTTGGTTTTGCCGGAGACCGC
The DNA here is from genome assembly GCA_002780895.1 of Nitrospirae bacterium CG02_land_8_20_14_3_00_41_53. GTDB lineage: Bacteria > Nitrospirota > Thermodesulfovibrionia > Thermodesulfovibrionales > SM23-35 > 0-14-3-00-41-53. The sequence goes on along the minus strand of PEUB01000126.1, from coordinate 2,760 downwards.
CTGATGTATCCGCTTACCTACGTAAGCAAGGACGTTCTGCCCGTTGAAGCAACTGTCGGGATTGCTGCACACGAAAAGGTAAACGACACATCATTCAGGATCGGAGATTATGAGTCGTTCAAGGAGTCGGCTGTAGAGCCTTATGTCTCGATGCGTGATGCTTTTGTCCAGCATCGGAAAAAGAAGGTCGAACAGAGCGATCCCATATCCAAAAAAAGGTAAAAAGCAGTGGACAAAATAGGATGAATATGCTTCTTTTTCTGATAATCTTTTTCCTGCTGTATGGGGGGATACATTTCTATGTATTCCTGAAGGCAAAGGCTGCTTTTTCCTTTGGCACAAGTGCCGGTATCTGCATAAGCCTTTTCATGCTTGCAATGGTCTGTGCCCCTCTGATTGTGTGGTTTTCTGAAAGGCTTGAACTCGAAATTCCTTCACGACTCGTATCTTACATCGGATATACATGGATGGGGATTTTATTCCTGTTCTTCTCTGCCTCAGTATGCATGGACATTTACCGTTTGGTGATTTATCTTGCGGGATTCATCTCCCATAAAAATTTATCCTCCTTAATCCTCTCGGCAAGGCTCTCTTTTTATTTCCCTCTTATGCTTTCTTTAATTATCGGTATCTATGGTTATTTTGAGGCATTGAATATTCGCACTGAGAAGGTAGAAATCAAGACCTCTAAAATCCCTGAAGAGATTGGCAGATTGAGGATAGTCCAGATTTCTGATGTCCATCTTGGATTGACTATCAGGGCAAGACGGCTGCAAAGAATCCTTGAAGAAGTGAAAAAGGCAGAGCCTGACATTCTGGTATCGACAGGAGACCTTGTGGATGGGCAGCGCTGCGGCATTAGGGGATTGTCAAGCCCTTTCAGAGAGATCAATCCGAAATATGGCAAATTTGCAGTAACAGGCAATCATGAGTTTTATGCAGGGATTGGATATTCACTTGAATTCACGGAGAAGGCAGGATTCAGGATTTTAAGAAATGAAGGGATTACAGTTGCAGACATTATCAATATTGTTGGTATCGACGATCCCACAGGAAAAGAATACAGTCTTTACAATGATATTTCAGAGCGGAAGTTACTTTCGGAATTGCCGCCGGATAAATTTACTCTATTGCTTAAACACAGGCCGGTTGTAGATAAAGATTCTCTGGGCCTTTTTGACCTCCAGCTTTCAGGGCATACCCATAAAGGACAGATATTCCCCTTCAGCCTTTTGACATGGCTTTACTACAGGCATACCGTCCATGCAGGACATTTAAGGCTTGTGGATGATTCCTATCTCTATGTAAGTAGAGGTGCAGGCACATGGGGACCACCCATGCGCTTTTTATCACCACCAGAAATAACAGTAATAGAGCTTGTCCATGACCCCGGACGAACAAATAATTGAGGTTAAATATTTATTGTCTCTCTAAAGGAGCTTAAGAAGATGACCGAGGATATGAAGTTCTTCAAAGAATTGATAAAAAAATATGTAGGTGATGTGTAGTGTAGAAAGGTCAAGATGTCACCTTTAGAATGGAGACCTTTCCATGTCATATTTCTATTGACAAATATCTCTATTTTATCTAAATTAGAATAATCATTCTAATTTAGAATATTAATTCAAAAAATCTCTGGTCTTTACTTATGGAGAAGATGGGTAGGCGCGAAAGGGAAAGGCAGGCAAGGCGGCAGGAGATACTTGATGTAGCCGAAAAGCTCTTTGCCCAAAAAGGCTTTTTTAAAACCACTCTGGCCGAGATAGCAGATGCCTCCGAGTTCGGTATGGCTACCCTCTATCAGTTTTTCCCAAGTAAGGAGGAAATTTACTTCACACTCATTACTGAAAAGACAGAACAACTATTCTCTCTGATAGAAAAGGCTGTATCACGTTTTGATTCGAGCATGGATAAACTTAAGGCTCTCGTTACTACAGCCTTTAATTTCTTTGAGGATCACAGGGATTTCTTCAAGATCTTCATTTCCGAGAGAAGTGGTTTCGAGTGGATGGCAAAGGAAGACCTCGGTTTAAGGATAAATCAACTATATGAACGATATCTTATGATGCTTCAAAATATCATAGAGGAAGGTATCAATCGTAAGGAGATCAGGCCGCTTAATCCTGCGGAGATTGCATATGGTTTAGCTGGAATGATCAACTCCTTTATCTTCCAGTGGATCTTAAAACCGGTAAAAAGACCGTTGAAATCAAGGATTCAAAATTTACTAACCATGCTATTTGAAGGGATTGCTATCAGCCATAAGAAGAATGCTTAGAATGAACATCTTTTTTTAGAGAACAGAAACCCAAAATGATAAGCAAAAATAAGGTATCAGCGATAGTCTCAGTTTTTAATGAAGAAAAAACTGTCAAAGAAGTAGTGGTCAGCTTACTAAATTGCAAATTGATTGACGAAGTTATTGTAGTGAATGATGGTTCAACCGACAATACGGCGAAAATATTAAGACAAATACAACAAATACAACAATTACAATTTTATCAATTTCATTATTTAGAATTTAAAGAAAATAAAGGGAAAGCATACGCAATGGTAAGTGGTGCAGAAATTTCGAATGGAAAAATCCTTGTCTTTGTTGATGCCGATATTACTGGACTGAATTACAAACATATCGAAAAACTAATAGCACCTTTAATATTCGATCAAGCAGATATGGTAATCGGTCGTCGTTGCTCAGAACAAAATCCAAAAGTGGATATTTCAAAGCCTATTGACGATTGGCTTGGTGGTGAAAGAGCC
>PEUB01000107.1 GCA_002780895.1 Nitrospirae bacterium CG02_land_8_20_14_3_00_41_53 | reverse complement strand
TACCATATAATGAAAAAATTGCCTCTAAATATTATTCGGATAGGTTTACGTAATTTCTATATCGGGATTTGGGCTGTTTACAATCCTTGACATAAATTCTTATAAATTCTTATAATTTTATTTTATAGTTGTTCACTAACTCATTAAATTATCAGGTTATTATTTTCAAGTTACTGTTTTGCCTGCGCCTGTAGCTCAGTTGGAAAGAGCAACTGCCTTCTAAGCAGTGGGTCAGGGGTTCGAATCCCTTCAGGCGCGCTGAGAAAGAAAAGTGGTGAGTGTAGCTCAACGGGTAGAGCACTGGACTGTGGCTCCAGGTGTTGGGGGTTCGAGCCCCCTCACTCACCCCAACCAATTTTGCTCTGCAAAATTGGAGTTAAAGAGTTAGGAGTTGAAAGTTGAAAGTTGAAAGATTTTTAATTTGTCTCTCTACTTTCCAATATTAACTTTTATCTTTGAATTCTGAACTTTAAATTGTCGTTAAGTGCGCCTGTAGCTCAGTGGATTAGAGCATCGGCCTCCGGAGCCGAGGGTCGGAGGTTCAAATCCTCTCAGGCGCGCTATAATATAGCAAGTGGGCCGTTAGCTCAGCTGGTAGAGCAGCTGACTCTTAATCAGCGGGTCGCAGGTTCGAATCCTGCACGGCTCACCATTAAACAGTGGCTGATAATGGATGCCACTGATGCCATATTAACAAATGATGATTCAAAAAAGAATTTCCTGCTTCTTGCCGGCAATGTCAGAAAGCTCTTTAAGGCAATCCTTCCCGATCCTGCTGCAAATAAGTATTACGCGGAATATTCTCTTTTTAATGTGATAGCTGACAAGATAATAGCTGAGTCTGGAGATGTAGATATATCCCTTGCCATCTGAGGAGGAATATTATTTAATGCTGAGAATTTTGTTTTTCTCGTCGAGGAGGAGTATCTTTGGCTTAAATCCCTTTAGTTTACTATCTTCAACATAACTGTAACAAAAGATTATAATCTTATCTCCAACAATACCCTTCCTTGCTGTAGGGCCATTAAGGCAGATCTCGTCTCTTTTTCCAGGTATCACATAAGTCTCAAACCGTTCTCCGTTGTTTAGATTACTTATCATCACCTGTTCATAAGGGAGTATCCCTGCCTTTTTAAGTATCGCCGCATCAATGGTAATACTTCCCTCATAAGAAAGGTTAGACTCTGTCACGGTTGCGATATGTATCTTAGCCCTTAATATGCACCTTAACATAAAGATTCCAATTTAAATTTAAAACTGTATTATTTTATATTATGCACCACGGTATTGAATAAATTCAATCTCAAATCCAGCGATACAGCAATTCTCAGTGAAAAAACTGCAAGATTCTTCAGTCGCTTCGCTTCTATACCAATTGCGTATAATCAGATATTATCTACATTTTGCCTCATAATGCAACCGTTAATATCCTGTTTTTAAAAAGCATTTGATTTTCTCATGACATTTATTGTGGTATACTTTTGGCAAATGAAACCAATTCCGTATAATAATTGTTCGGCGGACATGGCGGGCGATACGGCATAAAGGACTCGCCCGCAGAATTATTAATAACGGCATAATAAAGGATACCAAAATGTCTATCT
>PEUB01000020.1:569-22673 GCA_002780895.1 Nitrospirae bacterium CG02_land_8_20_14_3_00_41_53 | reverse complement strand
TAACCTGTTGGGTGATATTTTATATCACTCCAATCCCTTTAACCAGAAGGGGTTCTTGATTTTTTTATATTTCTAAATCTGTTTTGGGGATGCACGGATCTCTGTACTTTTTACCATACCCTTAGGATTCGCTACTGGTATGCTTGCGGCAACAATTGCAGTAGGAGGTTTTATTGGGGTCCCGGCGATGATTTATGTTCTCGGGGCACCCGCTATAATGGGATCAGCAACAGAGCTGGTAATAGCATTTGTTATGGGAATGGGTGGTTCTTTCAAATATGCACTGCATGGGCTTGTTGATATTCGTCTATCCCTAATAATCCTTGCTGGTTCTCTCTTTGGTGTTCAACTTGGTGCAATAGGCACAACATATGTCAAAGGTTATGTGATCAAATTAGTGATGGGTGTTATAATGATTATAGTTCTCTTCAGCCGTGGTCTGATGGTTCCTGTATACTCGTCGCAATTGGGACTGATAAATCCTCTTGCTGAAGGCACAGTAAAGATATTAAAGAGCACAAGCTTTGGTCTAATGATTATCGCCCTGTTAATTGGTGCGTTCATAGTTTTAAAGGCAATGTGGCAGGGGATTAGGGCAGAACGTAAAACGGCAACCCAGGAAGTTCTGGATCATGGGAGGGTGTAGAAATGGAAAAATATAGAAAAATACTTGTTGCGATCGACGGCTCAAAATCCAGCATGAATGCATTAAGGGAATCATTCAAACTTGCTACAAACGAGCAGAGCTGGATAACTGTGGTATCTGTTGCCCCTCCTTATGAAGGGGACTTAGCAATGACAGCTATAGGGAACATCCAAAAAGCAATTAAAGAGCCCTGTGAAAAAGCCCTTTTAGAGGCTGAAAAGATAGCAAAGGCAGAAAGGGCATTGATAAAGACAGCATGTGAAGAGGGTGAGCCATACGAGAGGATTATTGACCTTGCTGAGGCTGAAAACTGTGACCTTATAGTTTTAGGCAGAAAGGGTATGAGCCGTATTGAAAGGGTTCTTATGGGCAGTGTAACAGCAAGGGTTATAGGCCATAGCCAGAGGGATGTGCTTGTTGTACCAGAGGATACAAAGATTGGGTGGAAGAGCATTTTTCTTTCTACAGACGGCTCAAAATATAGCGAGGCTGCCACAAATAAGGCGATAGACTTTGCAAGATCTTATGGTGGTGAGATAAAGGCAGTCTCTGTTGTTGATGTGACAGAAGAATTTATGGCTCAGGCGCCGGGTGCAGTTGAGAGCCTCGTTAAAAAGGCAAAGGGATTCGTAGAGGATGTAAAGAAAAAGGCAGAGGCACAGGGCGTAAAAACAGAGACATTTGTGAGGGAAGGAGAGCCTTATAAAGTTGTTACCAATCTCGCGAAAGAATACGATTCTAATGTTATAGTGGTAGGGAGCCATGGAAGGAGTGGTCTCAGAAGGCTTATGATGGGTAGCGTTGCCGAAAGGATAATTGGGTATGCCCCATGCCCTGTACTCGTAGCCAAAACATAGCAAAAAATATAATAGGCCTTCTTATATGAGTCATAGATTGTATAAGAAGGCCTTATGTTATTTTTCTGCCAGATGGTTTAATTCTTATCAATGATACAATAATCGCCCCTGCAATCATTCCAGCAAGCACAGAAAGAAATATAACTATTGCAAGGGATGCCTCAAACTTCCAGAAAAGAAAGGTTATAGCCACAGGCATGGCATTCTGCACAGAAAATATTGCCACTATAGCAACTATAATTAATAACAGGATAACCGTTACCATGGTTGTGCTTCCATATATAATTTTATACGTGTAACTCTTTTTGAACCTTTGTCTTGAGTTCAAAAATCTTAAGTCTTTTTTCCCCTTCTTCGGTAAGTTCTTCTGCTTTAACTCTTGCAATAGTAGCACCTTCCTTAACAAAATCGATGCCCTCTTTGATTCCCTTTTGTAAATCATTCTTAACCTTTTCCCAAAAATTCATTACCTTTCCTCCTTTCAGGTGTTTTTTCTTTGCTTACAATAAGGAACCTTTTGCTTTATAGTCTTTGTCTGAATCATTTGCTCAAAGTTTACCAGATTATAAAATGCGAGTAAACTAAAAATACAAACGCATAAAATTCTGTTACGCTGTCATTGCGAGCGACCGAAGGGAGCGTGGCAATCTCGTTGAAAAATCTGAGATTGCTTCGTCGCTATGCTCCTCGCAATGACACAACAGCAATTGCGTTTGTATTAATTATTCTCAAATCCAGCGATAAGAATTGTCATTGCGAGTGTCTGTGCATTTTAGCAGAAGGTGACAGCCTGCGCGTCTATTATCAAAGTCCTATAAGCCTTTTGAATTCATTATATGATTTCTTCTCTATCCCCTCATGTAGACTTCTACCATGCGCATCCATTGTTACTATTGCCGGGAAATTTTCTACCTCAAACATCCACATCGCCTCAGTCACACCAAACTCCTCAAGCTTCCATACATCAACGATCCTCTTAACCCTATCTGCAAGATAAACACCGGCACCGCCTATAGTATGAAGGTATACACAGCCGTTTTCTTTTAGTGCATTTAAAGTCTGCTCGCCCATACCTCCTTTACCCATCACGCCCCTTATCCCGTATTCTGAGATTATCTGATGCTCATACATCTCAACCCTTATGCTCGTTGTAGGACCTCCTGCAATAAGCTTGAAGTCTTTGCCGGTCTTTCTTATTATGGGACCGCAATGGTATAGGATTGTACCTTCAAGATTGAACGGTATCTGTTTCTTTGATGGTTTTTTATTAAATAAAAAATTATGTACCCTATCCCTGCCTGTTACGATAAGTCCATTGATTAGAACAATATCACCTGCATGCAATGAAAGGACGTCTTCCTTTGTTAATGGAAGATTTATTCTTTGGATATTTTTCACATTCATAAAATCTCCCCTAACCCCTCTTTACTAAAGAGGGGCAAATATTCCCCCTTTGGCAAAGGGGGATAGAGGGGGATTTTCTCATCAATCCTGTATCTTGAATCTTATATTTTACATCTTCCATGTTAACCTTGCCCTTCTATCCGCCCAACAGCAGACTGATACGTCAACAAAATATGATGCAGGGTGTCTATGATTTACTCCGACCTTCACACCGATAGCTGTTGTTTTACCTCCGAGGCCGAGTGGGCCTATTCCAAGCTGATTTATATCTCTAAGGAGTCTCTTTTCAAGCTCTGATAAAACTTCATGTTTATTCTTATCTTCAATCCTTCTTAAAAGCTGCTCCTTAGCGAGCTTTGTTACCTGATCCTTTGAAGCCCCTATTCCCACCCCGATAATATATGGCGGGCATCCTTTACCCTGGGCTTTGTATATAGTATCAAGCACGCATTTTCTCACACCCTCCAAATCCCTCTCTGCCTTAAGTTCCTCAACCGGTAGCTTGTATAACTGGCCTGCGTTTTCGCATCCTGAACCCTTCAACATGAGGTCTATTGTAATTTTTTTACCTTTGGTTTCTTCAAAGTATAATACAGGGAAACCTATACCTGTATTATCTCCAGAATTTTTATCTGTAAGTATATCAACTGCATTAGCCCTTAAAGGGATCTTTTCAGTAGCAATCCGTGTTGCCCCGATGATGGCACTTTTCAATTCGAGGTGGCTAATACCAACGGGTACCTTTATAAAAAAAACAGGTACGCCTGTATCCTGGCACATAGGTCTTTGGGTCTCTTTAGCAATTCTTATATTCTCAAGTATTGCTGATAATGCAACTCTCGCATTCGATTTTTTTTCTTCTTTGGGGTATGCATACCTTAAAGCAGCCTCAATATCTGAAGGCAATGATGTTGCAGCCTTTTTATAAAGCTCGACTATTGCGTCACGAAGGTTCATCATTTAATATTATTTCATATTTCTTCAGCCAAAGGGAAGTGAGCTTTACATCAAGAAAATATCCTGAACAGAAGAAATGTAACTGATACTCCCATCAAACTGCCGAGAATAACCTCCCATGGGCTGTGAGCCTTTGTTATAACCCTGCTCTGTGCAATTATTACAGCGAGCATAAAAGAAAACAGTGATATAATAAAATTTTCTGTCATATACGTTATTGCCATCCATACTGAAAATGCGAGTGCAGAATGCCCACTTGGCATACCTCCTCGTAATGGCAGACCTTTACCGAAATATGCCTTTGTTATCACAACAAGGATGAGCACAATTATAAATGCTATGAGAGAAATTTCTTCCTTAGAGTGTTTTGTTATATAGAGTCCTTTATGGAAAGAATCACGTAAATATGGGAATAAGATTATATAGCCTATAACCGCAACACCAAAGGCAGTTATTAACACAGCACCAGCAGCTATGTCTTTTGCTATACGTGCCTTCTCGCTATGCTCTGGTAATATTATGTCAACTATTGTTTCTATTGCAGTATTGAACATCTCTGCGAGAAGCACGGCTATTACAGAAAGTGCAATGATGAGAAACTCTGTACGTGAAACACCAAGGATATAACTTAAAATAAGTACAGCAGCTGCACTAAAAAAATGATACCGTAAATGTCGCTGAGTCTTTGCAGCATGAAGTATTCCTTCTATTGCAAAATTAGCACTCCTTAACCATTGCCTGAACGGCATATTAACCTAACCTTTTCACCCCCCCTATTCCCCCCTTGGTAAGGGGAGATTGAGAGGGGTTATAGAATCGATGTAAGCTCTTTTATTAAAATTGTGTTTTCCTTGTGTGATTTAACAGCAACCCTCAAGTATGTATTGTCAAGCCCTCTAAAATTAGAGCAGTCCCTGACAAGTATCCCTTTTCTTTTTAGCTGCTGGAATATCTCATTTGCGCTGCTTATTTTCAAGAGATAGAAATTAACATCGGAATCGAAAAATTCTATCCCTATTTTCTTGAAACTCTTTTCAAGAAATCGTTTCTCTTCCTTTAATAATCTAAATGTCTCGCTTCTATATATCTTGTCTTTAAGTGCCACCACTGCTGCCCTTTGTGCCAGGTTATTTACTGTCCAGGGCTCTTTATACCTTTTTAAACTCCCAATCAGATGCTGAGGAAAGACACCATATCCAATCCTCAAACCTGAAAGGGCATAGAACCCTGTCATAGACCTAAGCACAATTAGAGATGGGTTATCTTCCATATCCTTTATTATTGAGTCTTCAGCACAAAAGTCTATAAATGCCTCATCAACAATGAGATAACATTTAAATTCTTTTGCTGCTGCTGCAATCCTTTTGACCCCCTCTTTTCTGATTAATCTTCCCGTAGGATTATTGGGATTACATAGAAAAGCCATATCCACAGAGCACAGAACTTCACCCCCTCCTTTACCCTCCCCCCTCAAGGGGGAGGAAATATTAGGTGTGTCCCCCGCCCCTTGCGGGAGGGGGTAAGGGGGCGGGGGGGCTGTGTTTTGTGTTCTGTATTCCGTGTTCTGACTCCTGTCTCTCATCGCAGCTATAAATTCATCAGGGTCTATAGTAAAATTGTTTTTATTATCGAGCATAAAATACTTGATAAATCCCGAATTCCATAGTCCGAAGGTCTGACTTTCACCCCCTCCCTTGCCCTCCCCCCTCGAGGGGGAGGGATGGGTGAGGGGGGCTGTGTTCTGTAATATTATCGCCCTTTCATATTCTGAAAATGTCGGTGCCGGAATAAGAACCTTTTGAGGCTTTAAGACCCTTGTTATCAGATAAATGAGTTCCGTGCTTCCATTCCCGCAGAGAATTGTCTCAGGGTCGATTCCGTGGTATTGTGCAAGCCGCTTTCTCAATCTTTTTGCTTCATGGTCAGGATAGTTATGAAGATATTTCAGATGTCTCCGCATTTCTGTCTTTATCTTTTTAGATACGCCGAGTGGATTTACAGATGCACTGAAATCCATTATCTTTCGTTCCTGCATCTTCAGTTCTTCCGCAAGCCTGTAGATATTTCCACCATGTTCGAATGAGTCGCAAGTATTAAATATCGCTTCTATCATTAGTTACCCTAAATTCTTCTTAATAGTTTTAGTATACTGTATTTGTCTCATGTTACACTAACAATAATGGAATTAGATAAACATACTATCAATCAAATAAAAAAAATATACAGCATTAAAAAAGGGGAAATACTTTCCCGTTTGAAGGAATTTAAAAAGCTCTGGTCGGATGGAAATGATGAAGAAATTTTTACCGAATTAGCCTTCTGCATCCTTACCCCGCAATCTAAGGCAAAATCCTGCTGGGACGCCATAGTGAAGCTCAGAAGCGAAAACGTACTGTTTAGAGGCGATGCAGAAAAAATCAAAGAAGGATTACAATGCGTTAGATTCAAGAACAAAAAAGCGCAGTATGTCGTAAAAGCAAGAAAATTATTTTTTAAACAAACATGTCCCACAGTAACACAAAAGACAATGAAAATAATCCCCCCTCACCCCCCTTTAGTAAAGGGGGGAAGGGGGGATTGTCAGGTTAATAAAGGAAGAGTTTGTATAAAACCTGCATTAAACATGTTTGATGATATATATGAATGCAGGGAATGGTTAGTTCATAACATAGACGGTCTCGGTTATAAAGAAGCAAGTCATTTTCTAAGAAATATAGGATTGGGAGAAAAGATTGCCATTCTTGACAGGCATATACTCAGAAATTTAAACCAGCTTGGGATAATAGAGGAGATACCAAAGTCTATAAGCCAGGCAAAATACATGCAGATAGAGAAAAATATGATGGAGTTCGCAAAACAAATAAATATCCCACTCTCCCACCTTGATCTACTGTTCTGGTATAAAGGAACAGGGGAGATATTCAAATAATTTATAAACTACACAAAAAATAATGAAAATTAATAATTGACCAGTGGATTCGCTCGTTAGAATATAGACAAAATAAGACATACAAAAATGACATTTTTTGGCTCCTGGGAAGGGATTCGAACCCCCGACCAAGTGGTTAACAGCCACCCGCTCTGCCGACTGAGCTACCCAGGAATAGATTTTGTTTATATCAAATAACTCGATGCTTTGTCAATCTCATTGCGAGTCGATTCCGACAAGGCTAAGTTCATTCACAAGCTTTGCAACAAGGTCGCCAATCTCGGTTGTACTATAACCCATCTGCCCTGCGGAAAGGCTTTTGAGATATTTACCTGTAACCTCCATAACACCCTTTTCAATAAGCTGTGCTGGTTTATTCTCACCAATATGTTCAAGCATCATTCCTCCGGCACAGATTGCAGCCAAAGGGTTAATCACATTCTTTCCTGTATATTTTGGTGCAGAGCCTCCTATAGGCTCGAACATCGAGACACCTTGAGGGTTAATGTTTCCACCTGCGGCTATGCCCATTCCCCCTTGTATCATCGCTCCTAAATCGGTAATAATATCTCCAAACATATTATCTGTTACGATGACATCAAACCATTCAGGATTCTTAACAAACCACATTGTTACAGCATCAACATGTGCATAATCAATCTTTATCTCGTGATATTCCTTTGCTACTTCATGGAATGTCCTCTCCCATAGGTCAAATGCAAATGTGAGGACATTTGTCTTACCACATAGTGTAAGCTTGTTAATCTTGTTTCTCCTCCTGCAGTATTCAAAGGCAAATCGTATACACCGCTCCACGCCTTTCCTTGTATTAATAGACTCCTGTACTGCAACTTCATCAGGCGTGCCTTTCTTCAGAACACCGCCTGCTCCAGCATACAGCCCCTCTGTATTCTCCCTTACAACAACAAAGTCTATATCCTCTGGTCTCTTATTCTTCAATGGACAATCAACACCGGGATATAACTTGACAGGTCTCAAATTTATATACTGGTCAAGCTCAAATCTCAGCCTTAAGAGAATTCCCCCCTCGAGTATGCCAGACTTTACATCAGGATGCCCTACTGCACCGAAATAGATTGAATCATATTTTTTTAGCTCGGCTATTGCACTATCTGGAAGTGTTTCACCAGTCCTTAAATACCGATCACCCCCAAAATCATAATGGTTAAAGTTAAGTTTGAATCCAAACCTCTGAGAGACAGCTTCTAAGACCTTAATGCCCTCTCTAATAACCTCTGGGCCTGTACCATCTCCAGGAATAACGGCTATGTTATAAGATTTCATAAATTATTCTCCCGTATCCTGAGCTTTTAATCTCTTCTTTGTCCACTCAACCAGTCCCCCTGCAGAAATTAACTCCTGCATGAACGGAGGTATAGGATTGGCTTTATATTCTTCGTTTTTCGTTAAATTCTTTACTATCCCATTGATCGCATCTACCTCTACCTCATCAGCCTCTTTAATCTTCTCGGAAGCTTCTTCAGATTCAAAGATGGGAAGCCCTATATTAAAGGCATTCCGGTAGAAAATCCTTGCAAAACTCTTTGCTATTACCGCCTGGATGCCTGCTGCCTTTATCGCAATTGGCGCATGTTCCCTCGATGACCCGCATCCAAAGTTTTTCCCGGCAACAATAATATCACCCGCCCTTACCTTGCTGGAAAAATCCTTGTCAACACCTTCCATCACATGCTTCGCAAGTTCATGCGGATCAGATGTATTAAGATACCTCGCAGGTATAATCACATCTGTGTCTATATCATTGCCAAATCTCCATGCCCTGCCCCTGATAAGCATGTTTCCTCCGTACTTTTCAGTTATAAGCTGTAAATTCAGTAGTTATTATAGGCAATTTACCTATTTATAAACAAGTCGAAATAGCATTAAAATAGATATTGAGCCATTATAATGTGGTATAGCCAGTAGGGTAGATAGAAAAAATTGGGAAGATTTCATATATAATTTTTGTTATGGTAATCGCTAATCATTCCATATTTAAAATTTATCATAAGTTATATCAGGCATTTGGCCCTCAGCGCTGGTGGCCTGGTGATACCCCTTTTGAGATTGCTGTTGGCGCAATCCTAACACAAAATACAAACTGGGGAAATGTGGAGAAAGCGATAAATAATCTAAAAAAACAGAATACCCTCTCAGCAAAGGCTATACACGAAATGCCGGGCAAGAAACTCTCTGAACTTATAAGACCCGCAGGATATTACAACATAAAGGCTAAGAGGCTTAAGTCTTTTATAGATTTTCTTATGAATGATTACCATGGAAGAATGAAGAGGATGAAAAACGAGGATATGCATTCTTTGAGAAAAAAGCTTCTCAGCATAAACGGTATAGGGCCTGAGACAGCAGATTCAATCATCCTTTATGCTCTTGAAAAACCTATTTTTGTCATAGACGCATATACAAAACGGGTTCTATCAAGACACGGTATCATGGAACATGAAAAGTCTTATGATGAATTTCAGGAGCTTTTCCACTCATCTCTGAAAAAAGATATGAAGCTGTTTAATGAATATCACGCCCTTTTTGTAAGAGTCGGCAAAACATTTTGTAAGCTAAAAAAACCTCTTTGTGATAAATGCCCTTTAAATGATTTATGAATTTAAAGCCTGACAATTTCAAACTAATTACTACCTTTTCTCCAAAAGGCGACCAGCCAAAGGCTATAAAAGAGCTTGCAACAGGCTTAGAAAAGGGTCTGAAGCACCAGGTACTTTTAGGCGTTACAGGTTCTGGAAAGACATTCACAATCGCAAATGTTATTGCGAATATAAATAAGCCAACCCTCGTGATTGCCCATAATAAGACCCTTGCAGCCCAGCTTTATGAAGAATTTAAAGAACTGTTTCCGGAGAATGCTGTTGAGTTTTTTGTCAGCTACTATGATTACTACCAGCCAGAGGCTTACATCCCCACAACTGATACGTATATAGATAAAGACGCACTCATTAATGATGACATAGACAGGTTGAGGCACTCTGCGACAAGGGCAGTGCTCGAAAGAAATGATACAATTGTTGTGGCTTCTGTCTCATGCATCTACGGCTTAGGCTCCCCACAGGACTACATGGATATGCATCTAATTATAGAAGAAGGGATGCATACAGAGCGTGATGAAATCCTGAGAAGATTAATCGAAATGCAGTATGCACGTTCTGATATCGAATTTAGAAGGGGGACTTTCAGGGTAAGGGGCGATATTGTAGAGGTTCACCCATCTTTCTCTCTTGATAAGGGAATTTGTATAGAATTCTTTGGAGACGATATTGATGCTCTCTATGAATTTGACCCCCTCACAGGTAAAAGAATAAGAAGGCTCGATAAGATTGCACTTTTCCCGAACAGCCACTGGATAACACCGAGGGAACGACTTGATCCAGCACTAAAGAATATAGAAAAAGAGATGGAGGAAAGAATCGAGTACTTTTTTAAAGAGGGAAAAAACCTTGAGGCACAGAGAATTGAACAGAGGACAAGATTTGATTTGGAAATGTTGAGGGAATTCGGTTATTGCCACGGTATAGAAAACTATTCGCGCCATCTTAGTGGCAGGGCTACCGGAGAGCCTCCATATACATTACTAGATTATTTCGAGGATGATTTCCTGATAGTTATTGATGAGTCTCATGCAACTATTCCTCAGATTGGAGGTATGTATGAGGGTGACCGTTCAAGAAAACAAACCCTTGTAAATTATGGTTTCAGACTGCCTTCTGCACTTGATAACAGGCCGCTAACATTCACTGAATTTGAGCACAGGGTTAATCAGGCAATTTATGTATCTGCAACTCCAGGACATTATGAATTCGAAAAATCAAGGGACCGTGTAGTTGAGCAGATAATCAGGCCGACCGGTCTTATAGATCCAGAAATGTTTGTGCGGCCGGTTTCAGGACAAGTGGATGACCTTTTAGGTGAGATAAGAAAGCGTGCAGAAAAAGGTGAGAGGGTTCTTGTAACCACGCTTACGAAGAAGATGGCAGAAGATCTAACCGACCACTATATAGACCTCGGGGTAAAGGCAAGATACTTACATTCTGACATTGACACCCTTAAGCGGGTTGAGATATTAAGGGATCTAAGGCTCGGGAATTTTGATGCATTGATTGGAGTCAATCTTTTAAGGGAGGGGCTTGACCTCCCTGAGGTCTCACTCGTTGCAATCCTTGACGCTGACAGAGAAGGTTTCCTTCGGTCAGAACGTTCATTGATTCAGACAGCAGGCCGTGCTGCAAGAAATATAAACGGAAATGTAATTCTATACGCAGATACCATAACCGGCTCAATGAAGAGAGCCCTTGACGAGACGAAACGAAGGAGAAGGATACAGGAAGAGTATAACAAAAAAATGGGGATTACCCCTGAGACTGTAAAATCCAACATCAAGGACATACTTAGTTCTATCTATGAGGCAGATTACTGGACAGTACCTGCTGTAGCAGAGGAGAAGGCTGAATACGGCAATGACGGAGAGACATTAAAAAGGCTTGAGTCTGAGATGAAAGAGGCTGCAAAAAAGCTCGAATTCGAACATGCTGCAAAGATAAGGGATAAGATTAAGGAGATTAAAAACAGGATGATCGAGATTGGGATAAAAGATTAAATGAGATGCTATAATTATTTAAGCAATTTTATCACAGGGGGTAAGAGATGATTGTTATTGCAGAGAATCTTAATACGAGGAACAAGGTTTATATGGATGCAGTAAAAAACAGAGATAAAAAGACATTAACAGAGCTTATGGAAAAACTTAAGGAATCAGGTGCTGAAATTATCAATATACAATGTTCTCTTGACAGCGCTGGCGATGAAGACACTCTACCATGGGTAACAGAAATCCTCGGTGATGCAGCAGACAGCAGCATATCTCTTGACTCAAGAAATACTCAGGCCCTAAAAAAGGCCATACCACTTTGCAAAAAGCCACCCCTCATTAATTTTATCTCAGAGACCGAACCTGAAGATCAGAAAACAATGCTTTCACTTGTATCAAACACCGGAGCTTCTCTGGTCATCAGGGCCTCAGGTGGCACTATACCCACATCCTTAGAAGCAAAACTCCAGATAATCGAGAGACTTCTCGAAATGGCAAATACAGCAGACATACCCAATGAGAGGCTGTTTGCAGACCCTTCGATAGTACACATAGGCAGGGGAATGGGACAGAAACACCTTTTAAATTCCCATGAATGTATCAGAGTACTCAAAGAACTTGTAGAGCCTCCTGTAAATACTATCGCATGGATTGCCAATGTCTCTACTGGATTGCCAAAGGCATTAAGAAAACCTCTTGAGGCCACATTCCTCAGCTATGTGGCTGGTGCCGGACTCGATGCCGCAATGGTAGATATCCTTGATGAAAATATCAGGAAGACTATATACCTTATAAAATCCTTCAGGGATGAAATAGTATTTGCGCAAGCAGATATAAGTTAGCATGAGTAATGTCTGGCGTTTTATTGATACGGGACCATGCAGCGCAGCTTATAATATGGCTCTGGATGAGGCGATTGCGATTGATGTCAGAAAAGATAATATACCTCCAACATTAAGGCTCTACGGATGGGATGTGCCATCCGTAAGCATAGGATGTTTTCAGAAGATCAGTGATGTTGATATTGAATATTGCATCAAAAAACATATCCCGATTGTCAGAAGGCCTACAGGAGGCCGTGCAATCCTGCACAACCATGAGTTCACATATAGCTTCTCTGTAAAAACAACACACAGGCTATTCTCAAAGGGACTGCTCGACAGCTATAAAAAAATAAGTATAGCCTTTGGCTCTGCACTATCAAAAATTGGACTATCGCCGGAATTAAAACTAATTAAAGAAAATCATCGCCCGAGAAACCCTTTATGTTTTCATTCAGCATCATATGGAGAGATTACTATAAATAATAAGAAGATTATTGGCTCCGCACAGAAGCGCTGGACCGATGGCCTGCTTCAGCAGGGTTCTATCCCATTTACTATTGATAAGGATGAGATGAATAAGGTATCCAGACTTAAATCCACTCACGGGATAAGAGAGGCATTTATTGGGTTAAAAGAGATACTTTCTGAGTTAAACACTGACGACCTTAAAAACGCTATCAGGACTTCCTTTGAAGAGACTTTTGACACAAGTCTTGTCCCTTCTTCTCCCTCACAGGAGGAGGTATCTCTTGCACACGAGCTTGAGGCTCAAAAGTATCTGTCTCATAAATGGAACTTCAAGAGATAATCTTGACAATAGAGCCTGTTTCACACCTAACCCCTCTTTGCCAAGGAGGGGAAGTATTGCAAGTCCCCCCTTTAGCAAAGGGGGATGGAGGGGGATTTATAGATCAATACTATACAAACATTAACAAAGAGGAAGACATTCTATTACTAATGCCACCTTTCACTGAATGCTTACCTAATGAGTGAGCAGGTATCGAGAAATATGAATTTCTGAATAATGCAGGATAGTGATATAATTAAATATGTATGTCTATTTAAACGGGAAGATTGTACCGTCAAAAGAAGCGGTAGTTTCTGTCTTTGACCATGGGTTCCTATATGGAGACGGGGTATATGAGACAATGAGGGTCTATGATGGTGTCATTTTCATGATAGATGAGCACATCAGAAGGCTTTATCGCTCTGCATCAATGATAGGACTTACGATTCCTCTTGAGACGGATCTTCTGAAAATTTCAATTTATGAAACCCTTATCGCCAACCGTCTCAAGAATGCCTATGTAAGGTTAACTGTTTCGAGAGGTCATGGTGACATCGGCCTTGACCCTGAACTTTGTACAAAGCCGACTATTGTAATAATCGTGCAGAAACTGAAAGAATACCCAAGGGCATTCTATAAAAATGGTATAAGCCTTATTATCCCGGAAACGAGAAAAAACCTCAGAGAGGCAATAAATCCACGTATAAAATCCCTCAACTTTCTAAATAATATACTTGCCAAGATTGAGGCAAAAAAAAGAGACGCCTATGAGGCTGTAATGCTAAATGTATATGGAAAACTCACTGAAGGCACCATCAGCAATGTATTCTTCTATGAGAATGGCATCCTATGCACACCTTCTCCTGCATGTGGAATACTTGACGGTATAACAAGGGGGATAGTCATAGACCTTGCCCGGAGAGAAGGGTTTAAGGTAGAAGAAGGTGAATTTACAAAGGATGATATTTATTCCGCAGTTGAGGTCTTCATCACTAATACTACCCTTGAGGTTATGCCGGTATCAAAGGTTGACGATCAGGGGTATGCTGTGGGTAAAATAACAAAACTACTCCACAAAACATACAGACAGGAAGTAAATGCCTATATGGCAAATGTCAGGGCAGGCTTGTTTCAGCATCTAAGAAAATCAATGTGTTAAGAGACCCTATTTCTTATTTCTCAACTCGACAGCCTTTTCCATAGGTAACCCCAAACTCATCTTTTTACATAAATCTATTAATATACAAAATTGTAAAATAATAATCCTAAATATTCACGTATTGCAAAAGATGTGTTTCCAAGTTCTGAAGCAGCCGGCAAGTAATCCTCCCATCCATATTTTTTATTCTCCCATGTTTTAAAATTAGCTGGAAATGGTGTAACATTCATATGCATCCTTTTAAAGCTGAGAACAGAACGGCTCATATGATAGGCAGATGTCACCAATATCGGTTTTTTAAAGCCCAGTTTTTCACAGATCTTCTTAGTATATCTTGCATTTTCAATGGTGTCCCTGCTTTTGTCCTCTGTGATAATTTTATTTGAAGGAACCCCAAGATCCATGAGGAATCGCCTTACAATAGGTGCTTCGGATGGCTTATATTTGAAGACCTGTCCACTTGATACAATAATAGGGACATTAAGCCTCTTTTGAAGTCTCACAGCAGTAACAATCCTGCTAATCGTATCACCAGCAGGAGAACCAATACCTGATAAATCTGCAACCCCTATATGTGAACCACCACCCAAAAGGACTATTACATCTCCCTGTGGATTTATAGGTATCTTAAAGTCAGATTCAAGACCCCTGAGGATTGCATCTGAGACAGGGGCTATGGAAAGCAACCATATAAAACTACCGATTAAGCAGTTTACAATCCCTGATCTCCAGTGTTTTTTGAATAAAAACCACACGCCAGAGAATATTAAAAAAATGATGAATATTCCAGGTGGTATAAAGAAAGGAGTTAAAATCTTTTTAAGTATAAACATTTATCATATTTCAAGACCTGACACCTTACTTGAGACCTTATGAGACAGTTAATACATCTCATATTCCGAGATGCCGATGAAAATGCCGAACTTATTCAGAAAATCTCTTATGTCCTGCAGATGGGTCTGGAGTATACGATAAATCTCTTTATCATCAACTTCCCAGTAGATATGAACCAGCCGGTTTCTAAATCGGGCCATCTGTATCAAACAGCCAGCATATTCTTCATCAAAAGCGCCCCTTTCAGTCAGCACTCTGAAAGTATCGGCATAATCTTCGGGCGTTCTGTAACCGTTTTTTTTGCGATAATGTGATTACAGAGATCAATTATTCCTTCAATAGCCGCAATAAAATTGTACTTAGCGCTCCCTACCTTATGCAGGTCAGATGTAAAATCATCCAACGAGAGTTTCCTTAAGTCATTAAGTCTTTCAAGAGATGCCAGTATTTCTGAAGTGATTTTCCTTATTTTATCCTGGTTAAACCTCAACACCGAGAGTCTCCTTAATGTACATGTTGTAATAGGGCAAAAAATCCATGTAAGGAGTTATAGTTGCTTCCTGAAAGTCTGTCATCGCATCATCATTTTTCGCAAACAATATAATACCGTCCTTTATCACATTGTATCTGAAGGAAAGAGGAGCGATATTCAGTACTTTAACATCAATAATATATCTTTCTATAGCCCCTATCAGTTCAGCCTCCATCTGAAGCTCGTATTCCAAAACAAATTCAGGCGGTACTTCCAGATAAACAGCCACATCAATATCCCTGAAGCTATTTCCTGTAACAAAAGAGCCGTGAAGATAGGCAAACAAAATATCTGTGTGTTTCTCGAGTGCCTGCCTCAGTACTTCCCTGATGGACTCTCTCTCAATTCTTTGCAGGTTATTTAGACTCTTGTCCATGTAAGGATATTAACAAACAACAATTAAATTGGCAAGGCGCAGCCATCTCCCTATTCCCAATGTCAAGATTCAAGACCTGACCCCTCCTGGAGTTTCTCTAATATCTCCACGATATTCTGGTTAACCCTTCCATTTGAGATTACCATATTGATTTTTGGATGGGACGTCTTTCCTATCATTTCGTCAGCATTGAATAGTTCCTCATGTATTTTTTCGCCAGGCCTCAAACCTATAAAGATTATGTCTATATCAATCCCTGGTCTGTAACCATAAAGGCTTATCATCCTTTTTGCCAAATCCAGAATCTTTACAGGCCTTCCCATATCAAGGACAAAAACCTCTCCACCGTTTCCCATAGTTGCTGCCTGAAGGACGAGACTCACTGCCTCAGGTATTATCATAAAGTACCTTGTTATATCAGGATGGGTAACTGTTACAGGACCACCTCTTTTAATCTGTTCTTTGAAGAGAGGAACAACGCTACCACTACTTCCCAGGACATTCCCGAATCTTACCGTGATGTATTTGGTAGAAGTTGATAGGTTGGATAGATAGCGGACTATTCCTTCTGCAACCCTTTTTGTTTTACCCATGACATTTACTGGGTTTACTGCCTTGTCTGTTGAGATAAGAATAAACCTTTCTACATTAAAGTCTGCTGCCTTTTCTGCAACTATCTTTGTACCTATCACATTTGTTCTGAATGCCTCATTGGGATTATTTTCCATTAACGGGACATGCTTGTATGCAGCAGCATGTAATACAACCTGTGGGCGAAATCTCTCCATTACCTCACTAACCCTTTTTTCATCGAGAATATCACCTATAATTGAATGAATTTTTGACTCCTGACTTCTGACTCCTGTCCCCTGACTATTATTGAGTTCCATATCAATCTTATAAAGACTCTCCTCGTGTCTTTCAAATAAGATTAATTGTTCAGGCTCAAAAGAGGCTATCTGCCTTGAAAGCTCTGACCCTATTGAGCCACCTGCCCCTGTTATCATCACCCTTTTGCCTTCAAATAAATCTTTTAACCCCGAAGCCCTGTCAGAGACAGGCGCCCTGAATAAAACATCTTCTGGCTCTAATACCTTTATCTTACTTAAAGAATCCCTTCCGGTAAGGATGCCCCAGAGGCCGGGTAATGTCTTTATTGGCAAGCCATACTGCCTGAGGTCTTTAACGATCCTCTCACGTTTTGAGGGAGATGCCGAGGGAATGGCAATGAGGAATTCATCAGGTCTTTCTCTTTCTACAATTGTTACTAAGTCTTTCCTCGTCCCAAGTATTGGAACATTTCTTATCTTGAGTCCCTTTTTTCGGGGATCATCGTCAATAAGTCCTGCCACCTCGTAGGAATAAAAGGGACTATGTTCTATATCACGAAGTAACATCTCTACCGCATCACCTGCACCTATAGCAATGATTCGTTTCTTGGATGATTGTTCGTTATTCCCCTTTTCATGAAGGCGCCTGAAGAGCCGTATCCCGCCCAGAAGGAAGATGTTTAAGAACCAGTCAATCACCAATATTGACCTCGGATAGTAAATCTCTCCGAAGAGATACCTAACGGTAATGAAAAACAATAGTGAACCAAAACTCACTGCTGTGGTGATATTGAGCAGGTCATTAACACTTGCATATCTCCATAACCCCTTATCAAGTGAAAAGCTAAAAAGAAATATAACCCTGAAGAGGATAAGGAGGGGAAGATATTTCAAAAATAATTCTAAATGGGAAGAAGGAATACCTGCCTCGAATCTAATGAAAAAGGCAAGGTAGTTTGAGATTATAAAGATAATTAGTTGTGTCCATATGACTATCGGCCTTCTGTAAGGGGTTATGGTATTTAGTATTTTTAAGACGGTATCCTGCGGATAAATTAGCTTAAAAATGGTAAGGATTATCAGTTTCAGATCGTATAAGAGAGATGACTTTCTCACATATTCTCTGGCAAGCCTGATCTTTTCTGGCAAAAGCACATAGATATAATATTCTTCCGGGTCTTTTTTATCCTTTAAAATTGCCTCTTCGTTTTTATAAGTCAATGAGGCGACATCTGTCATGCCAGGCCTTATCTTCAGAATCTCCTTATACTCCTTCCTGTATTTGCTTACATATCTTCTTACCTCTGGCCTTGGCCCAACAAGGCTCATATCACCTTTAAGAACATTCCAGATCTGGGGTAGCTCATCAATCTTTGTCTTTCTTAATAATTTTCCGACCCTTGTAACCCGTGGGTCATCGCCGGCTGTTATAGGAAGCCCCTTCTTAGGTGCATCATGAACCATCGTTCTAAACTTATATAGATTAAAGGGCTTTAAGTTCCTTCCAATCCTTTTCTGGACAAAAAAAACGGGACCAAAACTGTCAAGTTTTATAAGAATTGCCACTAATGCAAAAAGTGGCAATAGCATGAGCAGTCCAATTGCAGAGAAAAACCCATCAAAACACCGTTTCATCATCAGCCATTACCTCTTATTCTTCGCTATTATATCAGATACTGCATCTATTACCCTTTCAACATCTTCATCCCTGGATAAGAAAGGAGACAGATAACCCCTTCTCTCTTTTAACAAAAGGGGTCACATCTGGACATTGGACAATATCCATTTAATCTTCTTGTTCAATTCATGATCTTCTGAAAGACGGTCTCGGAAACGACTTACCGCCTTCCCAACTGCAAAATAACTTGTACCTTCATACCTTTGCCCTGCTTCTTTTAAGGTCAGACCACAGTAATTTACCGTTAGATATATTATTGCCATTCTTGCCCTGTTATTATATGTAGCACTCTTTAAATCACTTTCTCTTACTTGAAATTCTCTACAAACAAGTTTTTCCATCTCAACTACTGAGATCATCCTTTTTATTGGTTTTACTCCGCTTAATTCCTCTGATGAAAAATCCTCCCATCTCTCTATTGCTCCTTCTACCCATTTTTCAGTCCCTAATATCCACCCTCCAATTGCTTCATCCCCAGGATTCTTCTTCTCTCCTATTCCATTATATACAAATTCAAGATATCGCATTGTGGCTATGCTTTTTCTCTCCCCAAATATAGATAATATCCATTTCCAATGTAGTTTAAAGGGTAGTTTTGGCTTCCCCTTATAATATATCGGAAGGCTGCTCCACTTGTATCCCTCCGGGGTTTTAGTAATCCCTGCCCTCACAGGGTTTAGATGGATATATCGGCTCAGTTCTAAAAGATACGCATCTTTCTCTACCAGCATGGCTCTGTATCTGCCTTGAAATATATGGCCTGGTCTTCTATGTCGCCTGCTAAAATATAAGGCATAATCCCCGTTAAGCCGTTGTATAACTCGTGATAAATTTGCAAATGGTGTCTCTAACATGATGTGATAATGGTTGGACATTAACACAAATACATATATGATAATCCCATATCTTTTCTCAATATTTCCGAGTATCTCATAAAATCTCCACCTATCATTATCATCAATAAATATCTCTTCTCTGCGATTCCCACGGTTCATTACATGATAAAACGCCCCTTCATACTCTATCCTCGCTGGCCTTGTCACAATAACATCATAATACTTTATCCTTTAATTGTCAATTGTCCAGATGTGACCCCTTTTTGACTTTCTTTATCTCAAAATTAACCAGGGAAAAGGAAAAAAAGATAGAAGAGTCCCTCTAGTATCAGATGAACTTATTGAAAGATTAGCAGATTACATTAAAGATAAAACTGAAGATTTCTGTCTTTTCCCTATTACTTCAAGAGAGGCAGGATATATTATCTCCAGGATTGCAAAAAGAGCCAAAATAAATAAAAATGTTTCACCTCATACCTTCAGACATACCTCAGCCACCCTGTACCTTAAAAAAGGGGTAAATTTAGAGGCTGTAAGGAAACTATTAGGACATCAATCTTTATCCACCACTCAGAGATATCTTCAGCTAACCGATGAGGATGTAGCTAAAGAACTGAAAAAGCAATTAAATAAAACGATTATAATGTCTTTTCCGCCATGTTAGCCGTCTGTTGCAGGGCTGTCTTTAATAAATAGAACCGTCCCACTTTACAACATGGGATGTGTCCCACCATTACGCTGTTCCCATTTACGCTGTTGCTAATTGCTAATAGAGATAGGGTAGTTAGAGGCTTATCCTGAAATGAACTTCTCCCTCTTTTTCGGACACATCAATTATTGTGCACTTTTCCTGCTCAATGAACTTATTAAATATGTCCTTAAGCCCTTGAACAATAATCACCTCTAAGACCTCATCTGACTTCATACCCTTCATAGCATCTTTAATAGGCGCTGCTAAGGTATCGGGGCAACATGCTGCCCTGACATCCACTGTTTTGCTAACTACCACCTCTGGAGTAGCAGCAACCAATACTGGTTCAGTTATCTGCTTCATCAATCCTGAGTAACCATCCAATGCTAAACATGCAGGGCCGATCTTACAGTTTCCAGCGGTCTTCTGGCAGGCGGTTTCCTCAGCCACATCTATCCCATCTGACATTTCTGAAAGGCTATTTATCAACATGGTAATCTCTGTCTTTTCCCCTTGAGAAAGGTCAGAATTCTCAAGGTCTATCTTTAATTTCTTAAGCCCCTTTATTACCTTAGTTTTAGCACCCTCTAAACCAATGCAACCCCTGCATATGTCCTTAGAGAGGGCATGTAAGGTTGGCATAACGACATTGTATCCCCTGATATGGTTTTTAAAATAGATATACATCTTTCACCTACTTGGCTCTGTAATCAATTTGATGATGTCTAAGGATCCATAGGCAAAGCAGCCCGTGCCAATTTTGCAATTTCCAATGGTCTTCTGGCATGGGCCAGGTTCTGTCGGCAGCTCTTCTGTCTGCTTAAGAAAATCATCGATTCTTAAATCAATCTCTTTCTTCTTTTCAGCAGGTATTGATGAAATCTCAAGGTCCTTCTTGAGCTTCTCAAGATTCTTAATCGCCTTATTCACAGCTAATGGGAAGTTAAGTCCAGCAGCACACATATCGTTTTTCAAGGCATGAAAGGCTGCAAAGGCCGCATTGTACCCCCGCAGTTGATTGGTAAAGTAAATTGATGCCTCATCTTCTTCTACCTCTATTTTTGGGGCTATGGGGCTTATCTTCTCTATGGCAGGGGTTACAGTCCTTTCCTTCTCTTCTGGCAACAAAGCAGGTTGACTTAGAAGCTCAGCAATATCCCTAAGCTCCTCAGCAATCCTCAGCAGACGCTTGCTGATGAAGGCATTGATCTTTGATCTCTCATCTGTCCTTAACCCTTCCATTGATTTATCTCCTGTTTTTTCGAGGATTTTTTTCTTCTCAATATTTTTAATAATCTCGTCCAGCTCCCATTCCTCAACCATTTCGGGGTGTGCTACTTTCATGCCGAGTTTAAATGACCTGACCTCCTCAGAATATGCCCCAGGGTCATAGATGGAGTATCCTCTGAATTCTGTAGGTTCCTCCTGATAGCAGGACCAGACTGCCTTCGCTACTACCTCAGGGTTTTCCTCCCCAATCATATTTATTAGTGTAACCTGTTTTCTGAATATATCTATAGCCTCTATTGGTATATTGAAAAGATAAGGGGTGGCAGAGGGAGCGCCTATGATAGTTCGTTTTTCATTAATTCCTTTCTCTATCAATGCCTTAAAGGTGCCGCCAGGGTAATGTCCCTCACCCTCTTTTCCACAAAGAACAATGTAACGGATATTTGGGTTTGAGGCAATATTGGCTATAATCTTTTCTATCCCGATATTCTCTGTCTGAAGGGTGCCTGCGAGGGCTGCACCTACATCTATGGCAGTCCTCACCAACCTTTCTGCTTCGATGGGAAGGCTATCTACATCTGCTGGTAGCTTCCCATAAGGTGTCGTCAGAAGTAGCACTACCGCTGAAGGTGAGTAAGAGTTACCAATGAGATAACAACCTGGCTCAGGAGGGTAGTCTTCTTGTGGTTTGACCTTTAGCATTTTATTGACTAAACCTTTTCAACTATCATGCGGCTTTCACCATCTTTATCGTCCACTTCTACTATCCTACAATTCTCTGCATCAAAAACTCTTTGAACTTGATTTTTAAAGGTCTCGGTATTCTCTGCGATAAATTCCAACCTTTCTCCTGAGGAAAGGGGCTTTAATGCTGCTATGAGACGTTTTTTATGCAAAGTGC
>PEUB01000020.1:287-562 GCA_002780895.1 Nitrospirae bacterium CG02_land_8_20_14_3_00_41_53 | reverse complement strand
CAATCGAACATCTAAGAGTTCTCCCATCTCTTTTTACCTCATTTCTTCTTCGGCGATGTACAGCATTGGATTTTTCCTCTCGGCTTCAGGTATTTACATTTTCCACAATCATCTGGAAAGTTAATTTTCTTATTGTTTTCAGGACAGACTTTAATTCCCATAATAACACCTCCAGATTGCTGGCAATCTTTCTATGTTACATATTTCAATCCTTTTCTTTCATCTCTTTCCCACAGCATGTGAGAGTAGGGCATTTCGGATCCGGGACTGTCTTT
>PEUB01000020.1:0-261 GCA_002780895.1 Nitrospirae bacterium CG02_land_8_20_14_3_00_41_53 | reverse complement strand
CTTCTCACAGATATACGTTTTGCCTTCTTCAGCCATTTTTTCACCCCCTCCTATAATATGTTATTAACAATTATTGTTTATTTCTGAGATTTTTTCCACATTTTTTATGACAATATTCAAACTCCTATTATACAAGATTGTTCAACCTCAAAAATGCATAAAATCCCTTTTTCTTGATTTTTCGCCTTTTAGAAATGGCTCTAAAAGGCTATTAGACAAAGGATTATATGTATAGCTGCGTCAAGGGACTTTTGTCTCAAC
>PEUB01000096.1:2726-10422 GCA_002780895.1 Nitrospirae bacterium CG02_land_8_20_14_3_00_41_53 | reverse complement strand
TCACGGCCTACTATATGGCTCAGTCTTATCCTTGCACCTTTGAGGTTTTTATCCATGACAGCCTTGATGATAGACTGTGCTGAGTCAATAAGTCCTTTTGCAGCCAAAGTTGTGGCTGTTAGAAAAACCATTACTAAAAGTGAGAAGTAAGAAATAAAAAGTGGAAAATGATAAGTAAGAAGTACTGAATTAAGAACATAAAACAAGCCATATGTTGAACTCGCTATAATTACAACAAGAACTATCCCGGCCCGTTTTTCTTTGATTTCCGTGTTCTGTGCCCTGTGTTTTGCAAGGTATTTTCTTAAAAGCTCCTCTATTTTAGTTATTGCTTTACCCATAATTCTTACAGGATGAGGAAACCACACCGGATCTCCGATGCATAAGTCGAGTGTGAATGCGAGCATCAATAATGCATAAGGTTTTGAGAGTTGGAAATAAATATTCTGAACAGCCTCAGCCATATCAGTCATTTATCAATCCCTCTATAAATTTCATATCCATGTTTTCCTTTAAGATTTTTGCCCATTTATTGAGGGCATCATCCCTTGAATTTGAATAATCCACTATATCTTCTATCGGTTTTAACCCCTTTTTAACCCGTAGAGAATTTATGAGGCTGCGCCTGAATTGGTCGTTATCAAATATGCCATGAATATAAGTCCCCCAGACATTGCCTTTTGACGAGCCATCTAAGACAGGTGCAAGGTGTGAGGCGTGAGGCGCGAGACGAAATAATTTAAATAAACCTATATCGCCCTTGCTCACTCCCATATGGATTTCATAGCCCCGCAGGAAGTCCGGAGTTCGGGGTTCGGAGTTCAGAGAAAATAGGTCGGGCATCTTGCCTGACACTATCTGAGCTTCTACCTGTGATGTCAACTTTGTTTTTTCGATCTTTGTTTCTATATCAAGGAGCCCGAATCCTTTTAACTCTTTATGACTGCTTTCCATGCCAAGTGGATCAAGTATCTTTTCTCCGAGCATCTGGTAGCCGCCGCATATACCGATGAGCGGGATGCCTTTTTTTGCTGCTCTTTTTATACTTTCCTCGATGCCGTTTTCTTTCAGGAATAAAATATCCTTTACAGTATTCTTTGAGCCAGGAATAATAACAAGGTCAGCATTTTCAATGTCTACATCCCGCAGGGAATAAATCAGTTCAACATCCTGCTCGTATCTGAAAGGGTCAAAGTCTGTGAAGTTGGCAATATACCTTAAGCGGAGCACTACGATTTTAAAGTGGCGGGTGACGGATGAAGAGTGACGGGTGAAATAACTTAACCCGTCTAATGAAATTCCGTCCTCTTCGTGAAGCCCCAGGTCACCAAGATAGGGGATTACACTGATAACATGTCTGCCTGTTTTCTCGTATATCATTTTAAGTCCCGGTTTGAGAATGGATATATCGCCTCTAAACTTATTGATAATAAATGCCTTTATATAATCAGCATCACATAAACTGTTTGGGGGGGAGGGGGGATTCGGACTATTTTTTAAAAGCTCAACAGTCCCGTAAAGGGATGCAAAAACACCGCCTCTATCAATATCACCAACAAGAATGACAGGTGCTCCTGTGTAGCGGGCAACTCTCATGTTTACTATTTCATCATCCCGGAGATTGATCTCTGCAGGGCTCCCAGCGCCCTCAATCACAATAAGGTTATATTTCTTTGATAATCTTTCATATGCCTGAGTTACAGCCATCCACGCCTTTTTCTTGAATGCATAGTATTCATATGCTTTCATATTGGAATGTACCCTGCCGTTCATAATCACCTGACATCCTGTCTCACCTGATGCCTTAAGGAGTATCGGGTTCATATCCACGGATGGCTCAATCCTTGCAGCCTCTGCCTGAAGTGCCTGTGCCCGTCCTATTTCACCGCCCTCTTTTGTTATAAAAGAGTTAAGGGCCATGTTCTGTGCCTTGAAAGGTGCAACATTAATTCCAATGTCCCTGAATATCCTGCAGAGACCTGCTACAATAAGGCTCTTTCCAACTCCCGAGCCAGTTCCCTGTATCATTAATGCTTCAGCCATTAATTATTCCATTTATTAGTTTCACAACAGGATATCTGTCCCAGAATTCAACAATATTTAATGCACCATAATCCTGTTCAATCCTGAAAATATTCTCTAATGGTACTCCCATGAGATGGCATAGGACTATCCTGTTTACCCCTCCATGGGCAATCATCGCAACATTTTCACCCTTATGATTCGTGATGATCGTATCAAACGCTCCTATAACCCTTTCCTTCATCTCCATAGTGCTTTCTCCACCCATGGGACTGAATTTCAGTGGATTCCCTGCCCATGCATCGAACTCTATGGGATATTTTTCCCTTATCTCATCAAAACTCATCCCTTCCCATAATCCGAAATTTCTCTCTCTCAAAGAGGGAACTATTATGGGATTAAGGGAATGAGGCCTTGCAATAATCTCAGCGCTCTTTACTGCCCTGCTTAAATCGGAGCAATAGACAGCACTCAGTAATCCCCCCTTGCCCCCCTTTAGCAAAGGGGGGGAGGGGGGATTTGAGCAATTTTTAATTTCTTTAACTATGTATTTCAAAAGCTGTTCCATTTGCATCACACCTTTTTTTGAAAGCGGTACATCAATCGTCCCCTTATAGCGTTTTGTCTCGCTTCCTTCGGTCTCGCCGTGTCTTATTAAGTAAAGAGTCGTGACCATATCAGCACCATTAATAAAAAGATTATTTCTGTGATTTCATTAATTGCCCCCAGCGTGTCACCGTTAAGTCCTCCGAATTTTCTATTGGAAAAAACAATCCAAACGCGGCAGAAGAAATACATCGTTAAAAATAAAACCGCATAAAAGGCATACTGACTGTTTGGAGTATAACGACCGAAAAAAACCTGCAACAGCATTAGTAATAGGAGAAGTATTAAGGTAGAAATGGCGATTTCTTTAATGCCGATTCTATTTATAAAAATCCTTCCAAGACCATCCTCTCTTGAGGGCTTGCCATAAAGCATGGATATAACCATTGTCCATTTGGATAAAGCCGGCATCAGCAGAAGAGATGAATAATAGGTAAAAGTGGAGAAGTGAGACAGATTCTTTAGGGAGAGATATTTTAAGGCAAGGGAGAAGACTATCGCTATAACCCCTATCGGTCCGATTGCGCTGTCCTTCATTATAGAAAGTCGTTTCTCTCTGTCTATATCTATGTTTCCTGTAGACTTTGCCGCAATCGCATCAAAGGTGTCTGCGAGACCATCGAGGTGAAGCCCTCCATTTGATAGAACAAGTACAAGAAGGATTATCCCTGTAACGAGATCGGGATGAAAGGCACTGCCGGATATATAGTCGGTGACTATAAGCAATATCCCCTGAAAAATTCCTACTATTACGAAGGCGGAGGAGCTTTTTGCAATATCCTCCTCATTAATAGCGATACTTGACCTAACAGGTATTATTGTTAAGAATTGAAATGCAATCAATAGTGTTTTCATAGTCTTGAATTATTTCAGCTTATATGCATACTCAAAATGCTCTAAAGATTTCTTCCGGAAGAGATATTTAACTTTATCCTCTGCTATTAACTTAAATGCATATTTGATTATCTCCTCATAGAACTTACAGAAAACTGAAGGCTGATTCATATTGCCGAGCGAATACAGTTCTGCCGGGCAAGGAGAGCCGCATATATTCCTGAAATCGCAGACTTTACATTCAGAGATATTCTCTATAATCCTTGACCTTATCTTTTTAAATGGCTCTGAACGCATAGCATGTGCAATAGTAGTATCAAAGATATTTCCGCCGGAAAAACCATTTAAACTGATGAATTCACCACATGGAATCATATCACCCTTTGCAGTGATACACAGAAAACACCTTCCGCCCCCACATGGAGAGATATCACACATAAGCCGGCGGCCTGTAGGAGCGATGATGCCCAAGATTATATTGGCAAAGTTGGCGATAGTAATTATATGCCTCGAGTTTTTTGATAATTCCATAGCTTTTTCCACTGCATTTATAAAATATTTTGTTAAAACTTTCTGATCAGGTTTTAATTTAAGTGCAGTCTTTTGTGTCACCCTGACCGGATTGAGAAGGACACAACCAACTTTCTTTGTATGAAGAAATTCCACCAAATCTGGAAGCTGCATGACATTATGTTTAGTAATAGTCGTAATCACATTCAGTCCTTCATAACCATTAAACCACTCTATTGCTTCCACTGCCTTTGCGAAATTCCCATTGCCTTTTTTATATGGTCTCTGCCTGTCATTTATGTCGGGGTCAAGTGAATCCAGTGAAATGCCAACGCCTACTCTGTGGTTTTTCAAAAATCCCACATCAGTCTCTTCAAGCAAAAGGGCATTGGTCTGAAGCCCGAAGTAAAACTGC
This sequence comes from Nitrospirae bacterium CG02_land_8_20_14_3_00_41_53, assembly GCA_002780895.1. GTDB lineage: Bacteria > Nitrospirota > Thermodesulfovibrionia > Thermodesulfovibrionales > SM23-35 > 0-14-3-00-41-53. Next base: position 6,035 of record PEUB01000096.1, on the reverse strand, counting down.
TTCTTAAATTTATCCATTGCCTCAAAGATAATATCTTTTACTAATAAAGGCTCGCTGGCATGGAATACAACCACCGGTCTTTTACTTGAATTTTTGAAATGATTGTCAATTTTCTCCATGACAAGATTAAGTTGTTCTTTATTCATCTGATTCCCATTTTTTCTTATCGCTGGCGGTATATAACAATATGAGCAATTGGCATTACATCTATCCGTGGGATTAACATATACAGCGCTCAGATTGGAACCGAATCTGAAATCCTTCATTTCTTTATTCAGTTTGGTTTTTACCTTTTTATACAGAGATGCTACTTCACCTGGCAGTAAAGGCGCAGATATGCTCTTTGATAGTATAATCCCCCAGAAGACATTATCAGGGTCTATGACAACTTTCCAATTATTGTCAATATTAAAAGATGAAAGGCCTTTCTTTTTTTTAGTATCAGTCATAACTATTATCCTTCTCCCTCATAATTAGTTAGCCTTATGCCAGACACCATGCCCGTCAAACATAATACCTGATGTTCTGGCATATGGCCGGATGTTTAACCTAAAGTAGTGTTTCTTTTTTTGATACATCTCCATACATTACAAAATGCGATAACCCGTTGGCTGTCCTGGCGCATTTCAAACGATAAGAAATAGCATTAGATTTTGATGATGTTTTTTTGGAACTGATTTTCTTATTATTAACAATTTTGATCTTTTCCATCCCTCTCACCTCCTTTCATCGCAAAGGCTGATTATAATTATCAATACATTGAAAAACCACTGTTATTAAACAGAATCAAGCTCAATCTTTTTCCGATACTCCCGCCTCACCGAAGGTTGCCATCTCTTTATAAATCTTAAGCCCTGCCTCTATCATGAGCATTGCAAGTGCGGCGCCTGTGCCTTCACCGAGTCTTAAGTTAAGGTCGAGAATAGGTTGTAAACCCATTTTATCGAGCATTGCTTTATGTCCGATTTCAACAGAGTTATGTGCTGCAAACATATAGTCCTTTGTCTTAGGCTCCATGCAATATGCGATGAGAGCGCCTGCAGTGGATATAAAACCATCTACAACAACAGGTATTCTGTTTGAAGCCGCCCCGATAATCAATCCTGCGATGCCTCCAATCTCGGCCCCTCCAACTTTAGCAAGAACATCGATAGGGTCTGAGGGGTCAGGTTTGTTTATAGCAATTGCATCCTCAATTACCTCAATCTTTTTCCTTAATGCAATATCGCCTATTCCGGTCCCTCTGCCTGTTACTTCTACAACAGGCTTGTCTATGAGAACTGCTGCAATAGCAGATGAAGGAGTTGTATTACCTATTCCCATATCACCTGTACCAAAAATTTTATAACCTTTCTCTGCATATTCATTAGCAAGCTTTATCCCCACCTCTACGCATCTTATAGCCTCATCTCTTGTCATTGCAGGGCCATTACGCATATTTCTTGTACCCATCATGATTTTTTTTGAAATAAATGTAGGGGCGGTTCGCGAACCGCCTCTACAATAGGGCAGGGCAAACCCTGTCCCTACAAAATCATAATCAACCCCTATATCAACGGCCACAACATCAGCTCCTGCATGCCTCGCAAGCACATTTATTCCTGCACCACCTCTTAGAAAATTAAATACCATCTGCCTTGTGACCTCTTTTGGATAGGCTGAAACTCCTTCATCTGCGACTCCATGGTCACTTGCAAAGGTGAAGATGAGTTTTTTATCAAGCTCAGGCATTAGATTCTCAGTAATTGCTACAAGTCTTTTTGCGAATTCTTCAAGCCTTCCAAGGCTTCCATTAGGCTTTGTGAGATCGTCGAGACGTTTCTGTGCTTTTTTGTAAAATGTAGCATCGACGGGATGGATATCCTTTAGAATGTTTTCAATTGTAGGGGCGGTTCGCGAACCGCCCCTACCTTCATCAATGATGTTATTCATATTTCACCTCTTGTTTTTATCTGTTAATATTTTTAGGATTTTCAGGGTCGTCTTCCCATCTGAAGGGATTTTCTATAATGTATTGCCTTATACGATTTAGTTCATCCTCATTGCGGATGATATGTTCGTAATAGTTGCGTTGCCAGACAGGAACGCCAGAGATATTGCGGATTATGTTTATTTGTTTGGTAGACACTGTTTTAAATGCCCCGATTAATCTACCTAACGGTTTATGTTTGATCACATCTGTAGGGGCGGTTCGCGAACCGCCCCTACAATCGCCATTTATAATTACAATTCCATGCAGATGATTAGGCATTACAGCCCATTCATCAATCTCTATATATGTATATTGACAGGATAACCATTTCCAACATTCCATTGTAATTTGCCCGTATTCATTCAACTGCATCGTACTACTGGAAATATCTCCGAATAAACATTCCCTGTTATATGTACATATCGTCATGAAATATGCCCCTGTGTTTGAATAATCCCATCCTTTCAGCCTGATTGTTTTGCGACAGTGTTTCTCTTTGTCAAATATCATCTATTTAACCCTGATTGGTATTCCTGCAACTACCATATGTACCTCATCAGCTATCTCTGCAATCTTTTGATTTAAAAAACCAGCCATATCCCTGAATTTCCTTGTGAGTTCATTATCTGGCACAATGCCCATGCCGACCTCATTAGAGACGATGAATATCGTAGGGGCGGTTCGCGAACCGCCCCTACGACGGGGCATGCCATGCCATGCCCCTACATTGGTCAACACATCTATAAGGTTATTGATTTCATCTGTGATCGGTGATCCAGTATGCATCAAATTTGATAGCCACAATGTCAGACAATCAATAATGATTACGCTGTAATCCTTTCCTATCTTTTTAATTACCTCTGAGATCCTTATTGGCTCTTCGTAGGTATCCCAGCCATTTCCTCTCTGCTTTTTATGCTTCTCGATCCTCTCCTTCATCTCCTCATCTGGTAGGGGCGTATCGCCATACGCCCTTACCGCCGTTGCAATAAATGCCTTATTACCCGAAATCTTTGATGCCTCTTTAAGAGCAAAGGTACTTTTACCGCTTCTTGCACCACCAGTGATAAAAATTATTTTTCTGCCCATTTTAATATTCAATCCCCTTTCTTCTCTGCATACACCGACTCTCCTCTCTTTTGCCTTTCTTCCTCAGAAACCAAAAAGACATAAGGTTTAGAAGAGATTGGGTTTTCTCTTACCACCACAACTGTTTTATAGACCTCTTCAATAATCTGATAAGTCAATACCTCTCCGGGAGAGCCAACCTTGTATAAAAGGCCGTTATTAAGAAGAATCAGTCTGTTACAATACTGGCTGGCTAAGTTAAGTTCGTG
>PEUB01000096.1:1093-2708 GCA_002780895.1 Nitrospirae bacterium CG02_land_8_20_14_3_00_41_53 | reverse complement strand
CATCCAGAAGAAGCAATCCTGGTTCTTGTGCAAGGGCGCGAGCAATAACCACAAGTTGTCTTTCCCCGCCGCTTAAATCTCCAATGAACCTTCCTTTAAGCTGAAGGGTGTTAGTTAAGTCCATTGCTTCCTCGGCAATCCTCTCGTCAAATTCAGTCTCTAAAAATTGTAACCTTCTGCGGTGAGGAATTCTTCCCAGAAGAACAAATTCCTCTACAGTCATAAAGTTTGCTACGGAATTTTGAGAAACTACGGCTATTTTTCTGGCAAGTTCTTTAAAACTGAATTTTTCTATATTCTTCTTTTCAAGAAGAATTTTACCTTTTTTTGGTCTAATAACCCCGGTTATTGCCCTAAGAAGTGTAGTCTTTCCCGAGCCGTTAGGACCGATTATTCCTATAAGTTCTCCTTTTTCCACTTTAAGGTTAATATCTTTCAAGAGGAATCTTGAATTATATCCACAGGTCAGGTTTTTTATCTCAAGCATTATTTCTCTCCTATTAGAACTTGCTTCCTACTTAAGGCATAAACAAAAAGAGAACCTCCTAATATGCCAGTAATTACTCCAACTGGTAATTCCATAGGAGAAATGATCGTCCTTGCTAAGGTGTCACAGAAGATTAAGAAGCCTGCTCCAGAGAGAAAGGAGCTAATTAAAAGAATCCGGTGGTCACCTCCTACAAACATCCGTAAAAAATGGGGAACCACCAATCCTACAAAACCAATTATTCCAGCTACAGATACACTGCACCCAGTAAGCAAAGAGGCAAGAATAAACAGTAACCGCTTGGTTCTTTCTATATTTATACCTAAATGTAATGCCTCTTCTTCACCTAAGGAAAAAGCATTAAGATCAAGACAGAAAACATAAGAGATAATCAACCCTACGATAGATACTAAGACTACTAACTTTATAAGAAACCAGTTTGGTTCTTCTAACGAGCCCATTATCCAGAAGACAATCCCATGCAGGTCTTCTACACGAGAGACAGCCATGATGAGCATGATCAAGGATGAAGAGATAAAACTTATCATTACACCTGTAAGAAGAAGTCCTTGAATCTTTAATATACCACCCTTTATACTCAAGGAATACACCAGCAAAATAACTAAACTAGCACCCAGAAAACCAAAAAGGGGTAAAGTAAAAATCCCAAATGTTTGATGTAATCGGAAAATAATATTCAAACATACTCCTAATGCTGCCCCGCCAGAAATACCGAGGGTATATGGCTCAACTAAGGGATTGCGAAACATTCCCTGTAAAATGACTCCTGCCAGACTCAATGCTCCTCCTATAGCAAAACCTAAGATAATGCGTGGCAGACGAATGTCAAAAAGGATACTATATTCAGCACTGCCTTTACCTTCAAATATTACAGAAACAATCCTCTTAAAAGGAATACCACTTGAACCAATACATAAAGAAAATAGACCCACAGCCAAAAGGCTAATTGCCAGAATCAATATCCATATAAGCCACTTAAATAATCTTTTGTCCATTTCCTTCTTTTACTGGTGCTCTGATGTTCTAGTGCACTGGTGCTCTTTCACAAAGGGATGTAAAATCTTGACAATCTCTTTTAATGTTTCAACAAAAGTTACAGGCGTAGGA
>PEUB01000096.1:0-1079 GCA_002780895.1 Nitrospirae bacterium CG02_land_8_20_14_3_00_41_53 | reverse complement strand
GTCTTATATTTCTGCCAGATCTTCTTTTCTTCTTCTCCTGCAATTCCCATGGTTGTTATGATTATTACATCGGGATTCTGTTTTAAGACCTTTTCACGGCTGTAAAGACCATTTTTTCCAGAAGGGCCAACATTTATCCCCCCGGCAATTTCAATAAAATCATTGACAAAGGAATCTTTGGGTGCTACCCATAAAGGTTTAGCCCCTACCTGAACAAGCACCTTAGGCTTTGGCAATTCCTTAACCTTTTGTTTAACGGAGGATACAGTCTTTTTTGCTCGGTAAACAATTTCCTCTGCTTCTTTTTCTCTGCCCACAATCTTGCCTAATTCTAAAAACTGCTCACAAATCTCACGGAAATTTTTTGCTGAAGGAAAAGTAATCACTTTTATCCCCAAATTTTTCAACTTTTCTTTTGCCTTTGGATTTGTTAAAGACGTTGCCAGGACTAAATTAGGCTGAAGGCTAATTACCTTTTCTAAATTTACTTCTATTACTGTGCCTATTTTTTCTATCTCCTGCGCCTGAGGTGGCCTCTGACAATAGGTAGTAACACCGACGATCTTGTTCTCTACCCCTAAAAGATAAAGTTCTTCAGTTATAGAAGGTCCTAAAGAGATTATTCTTTGGGGAAATTTATCTTGACCATGAGAAGATATGCAAAGAATAGAACAACAAAAAACAGTGAACAGAAAACAGATTTTTCTGACTTCTGGCTTTTTACTTCTCACTTCTAACAAATTAATATATCCTCTCAACTTTATATTTTACTTTTACTCCACAATGAAGGATGGAGACATTTTTTAAATATCTTTCTGCCCTTGTTTTTGCCTGTTCCATCTCTTCATTGCTCGGCTTTCTAAATTTATCCTTCCCATTAAAATAGGCATTAATTGGAATATAACCATCAATACGGTAAGGAATATTCTTATCAATACTGGCAATAAAACAGGCAATCTTTTCAATCTCTTCTTTATCGATATATTCAGGAATGAGGACGGTTTCTGCCCGTAGGGAATAAATAGAGTAATATCTTTTGAAATTTTCAAGAACCTTTTGAGGGTTATCCCTTCCTGTAA
>PEUB01000062.1 GCA_002780895.1 Nitrospirae bacterium CG02_land_8_20_14_3_00_41_53 | reverse complement strand
GTATTGATTCTGGATGAAATTGAACACCTTCAATAATAAACTCCTTGTGTCTTACGCCCATTATCTCATCAATATCCGTCCATGCAGTTATCTCAAGGCAATCAGGGAGGGTCTCCTTCTTTATCACGAGGGAGTGATACCTTGTTGCCTCAAATGGATTTGGAAGACCTTCGAATATCGTCTTTCCATCATGGTTTATCATTGATATCTTTCCGTGCATGAGCCGTGGAGCCCTTACTATATCCCCTCCAAATGCTGCACCTATGGATTGATGGCCAAGGCATACGCCGAGAATTGAAATCTTGCCAGAAAAATGTTTTATCAATTCTACAGAAATACCAGCCTCTTTCGGCGTGCAAGGGCCAGGTGAGATTACAATCCTTTCGGGGTTCAATTTTTCTATCTCATGAATTGTAATCTTATCATTCCTGAAGACCTTTACATCCTCACCAATCTCTCCGAGGTACTGGACGAGGTTATAGGTAAATGAATCGTAATTATCAATCATTAATAACATCTTTTCACCTTATAATATGTCATTGCGAGCGCAGCGAAGCAATCTCATATAATAATAGACTGCTTCGTCGGTCGATGCGACCTTCTCGCAATGACAACTTTGTCGCTCAGCTTAATTCCTTTTCTGCCATATCAACTGCCCTCATCATACCCATTGCCTTATTCACCGTCTCAGTATATTCTTTCTCAGGAACCGAGTCAGCAACTATCCCTGCACCCGCCTGGACATAAACCTTGTTCCTCTTTATTACAAGTGTTCTGATTGTAATACAGGTATCCATATTCCCTGAATAACTGAGATATCCTACAGCACCTGCATACGGCCCCCGCCTCATTGGCTCAAGTTCCTCTATAATCTCCATTGCCCTTACCTTTGGTGCCCCTGTTACCGTGCCAGCGGGGAAACACGCCCCTAATACATCAAATGCATCCAGCCCGTTCTTTAAACTGCCTTCTACGTTTGATACAAGATGCATAACATGACTATACCTTTCAACAGTCATCAACTCTGTAACCTTTACAGAACCTGTTTTTGCAACCCTTCCGACATCGTTTCTTCCAAGGTCAACGAGCATTATATGTTCTGCCATCTCCTTAGGGTCTTTCCTGAGTTCTTCCTCAAGTATCTTATCTTCTTCTTCTGTCTCCCCCCTCTTTCGGGTGCCTGCAATAGGTCTCAAGATTATCTTTCTGCCTTCAAGCCTGACCAATATTTCAGGGGATGAGCCGACAAGCTGTGCATCACCTGTGTCAATATAATACATATATGGAGAGGGGTTGATAACGCGCAATGCCCTATAAATATGGAATGGCTCTATATCAAATTTACGCTCAAACCGCTGTGATAGTATGACTTGAACTACATCTCCTGACATTATGTAATCCTTTCCCTTGAGAACTGCATCCTCAAATGCCTCTTTTGTAAAAGATGATGCATAACCAGAAAGTTCAGTGTTTTCACCCCCTCCCTTACCCTCCCCCCTCGAGGGGGAGGGATGGGTGGGGGGGCTGACTTTTGACCGCCTTAGCCTTTCTATAATATCCTCTATCTTTTCCTCAGCCTCTCTGTATGCCTCCTCAGGAGATTTGTTATTAACATGGGCATTAGAGACAACCTTTATCTTCCCTTTAAGGTTATCAAATATAACTACTGTGTCTGTGACCATAAAAAACATATCAGGAAGTTCAAGCCCTGGCTTTTTTTCATCAGGGATGCATTCGAAAAATCTGGCCATGTCATAGCCTATATAGCCAACAAGACCGCCATAAAACCTCGGCAGCCCTATAACATCAACCGGATTGTATGCAGTAATCTCTCTTTTTATAACCTCAAAGGGATTCTCTACCTTAAATATTTTAGCCCCCATTTTATTATCTTTTATCTCTACCTTTTTACCCCAGCTTCTTATGACCCTTGATGGTCTTGAACCGAGAAAGGAATATCTTGCCCATTTCTCGCCGCCAACCATACTTTCAAGTAAGAATGACGGTGAACCTCCAAGCTTCAGGGTTGCTGACACTGGTGTTTCTGTATCGGCAAGGATTTCCCTATAGACAGGGATAAGATTTCCCTTTGAAGAAAGAAACTTGAACTTTTCTAAGTCGGGATACACTATATTGACAAAATCCGCCCTTTTTATTAGTATTTTTTAAAAATAGTTCTTTTAGTTTGTTAGTTATATTATAACCCAAATCCAGCGATAAAAAACGAGATTGCTTTACAACAGTTCGCAATGACATAATAAAATATTATTGCGAGGAGCGGAGCGGCGTGGCAATCTCAATTACTTAAAGAGAGATTCTTCGCTACGCTCAGAATGACAAGCGAAGGGCTCAGAATGACAATTTTAAATGGTTCATACAATTTACTTCTGAGTTTAGGTATAATTTAAATAAGCGATTTTTAAGTGCGGGAATAGCTCAGTTGGTAGAGCACAACCTTGCCAAGGTTGGGGTCGCGGGTTCGAGTCCCGTTTCCCGCTCCATTGGCGGCGTACCCAAGTGGCTAAGGGAGAGGTCTGCAAAACCTTTATGCAGCGGTTCAAATCCGCTCGCCGCCTCCAATATAAAAATCCCCTCCTGTTTTGAATTCCTGAATCTGTCAGGAACTGGTTTCGAATATTCGACATTGCTGAAAAATATCATTTTAGCTATGATATTTTTATGAAGCGCTTTTTGTTTATCATGCTGTTCATTACTTACTGTTCATCTGTTTATGGCGGGGAGATAGATGGTAAAACATGCCTTAAAAAGGGTAAGTATGAACTTGAAAAAGGTAAATATGAAGATGCCATATCCAGTTTATCTGCAGCAGAAAGAGAATTTCCTCTTCTGGGTGATTATGCCATGTTATGGCTTTCTGATGCCTATCATGAAACCGGAGATCATAAAGAGTCTCTGAAAACAGTTCGTGCCCTTCTTAAAAGATATCCAAATTCACCGCTTGGAAAGAAGGCACGCATCAGGGAGATTAAGGAGGCTGGAGAGGTTTCTGAAGAAAATATCCAGCAGATATATGAATCCTATATAAAAGACTATCAGGGTGATGCAGAGGTGAAGTATTTGTATGCCCTGTGGCTCAAGAAAAATGGCAAGAAAGATATAGCAAAGTCAGTCTTTAAGGAGATTTATTTGGATGCAGGCGATTTCTCAAATATGGCATACAACGAGTTGAGTTCTTCTGATATAAGTGTAGAAGACTTTATTAAACGTGCCTCAAACCTTATGAGGGTAATGGATTTCAAAGATGCTGAATCTGCCTTAATGTCTGCGTTAGCGAAAGACGATGGAAGCTTGAGAAATGAAATCCTGAAAGACCTTGGTCTTTCACTTTTCAGACAGAGAAAATATCGTGAAGCAGCAGATATCTATAAAAAGTCAAATGAGAAATACTGGGAGGTCCGCTCTTTATACCGTGCAGGAGAAAAGGAGATTTTCGGTTCTACCCTCGATGAACTTCTTAAAATGGGAGAAAAAAGGGCTGGTTCTATTCTTATAGTAGTTGCCTCTGACAAAAGGAGGGATGGAAATATTGAAGAAGCCCTAAGGATTTATCAGACTGTTATGGAACAATATCCATCACAGACTGAAGATGCCTTATGGGGCATTGGATGGACCTATTTTCTCACAGGAGAATACAAAAAGGCATCCGATGTATTCACAAGACTATATAATACCTACAACGATACTAAATATCTTTACTGGAAGGTACGCAGCCTCGAGTCAGGCGGAGAGGATGCCCTTAATATTTATAATACAATCATGAAAAAAGAACGCATTTTCTACGGCATTATGTCATATGCGAGGACCAAAAAATCTCTTGAAAAATCAAATACTAAAGTAACAAATACGTCCCATAGCGACACAAAAGAGAATGAAAATAATCCCCCCTCACCCCCCCTTAGTAAAGGGGGGCAGGGGGGATTTAAGATTGACCGTGTAGAAGCCCTCTTTGACCTTGGTTTATCAAAAGAGGCTTTATTAGAGTTGATTTACATTTCAAAAAATACCAGCTCAATAAAGGATATTTTTTATATCTGTTCAAAATTTCAGGAACTGGGGGAATATAAATATTCAGTCCGGCTGGTTGAAAAAATGCCGTACACAGAAGAACTTCACCACTTCTTGTATCCACTTGCTTACTGGGATATTGTTGAGGATCTTTCAAAAAAATACACTATTGATCCACTTTTAGTCCTTTCAGTTATGAGGGAAGAAAGCAGGTTTGATTCCGAGGCCAGGTCTGCTGCAGGGGCCTTCGGACTTATGCAGGTTATGCCCCAGACTGCATTCCGGCTTAGCAGCAGGTTGAAACTGAACAAAAACGGTGCACGTGAGTTATGTGATATTAAAAATAATCTTAACATTGGTATTCGTTATCTGAGCTATCTGATTAATGAATTTGGTTCTTATTCTTATGCACTTGCCGCTTATAATGCCGGAGAGGAGTCAGTAAGAAAGTGGCTCCAAAAGGGAAACTACAAATCTGTAGATGAGTTTATTGAGGACGTCCCATATAGTGAGACCAGGAATTATGTAAAGAGGGTAATAACCACTTTTTTTGAATATAAGCGTATTTCTTCAATAGAGGACGGAGTGATAGAAATTTCCCTTGAAAAATTGTAGACTTTAGTTTGAATCTTCTGTTATTTTAGATGCAATGGTTTTTAGGAAGACCCTCTTTGATGACAACCAAGATATAGATCAATCGAAAGATATAAAAAAGGAGGTTATGCCATTGGAAAAACTCAAGAATCTCGAGGATAAGATTGCAGCAGCAATTGATAAGGTCAAGACTCTTAAGGAAAAGAAGGAACTTATGGAGAGGAGGATAAAAGAGCTCGAGGGAATGTTAAATGAAAAAAATCAGGAGGTCGAAGAGCTCAGGTCAGAAAAGAATATAGTAAAAAGCCAGATCGAGGGTCTCCTCAATGAGCTTGAGACGATCGAAATGGAGTAAAGGACTATGGGTAGTGTCGAGGTCTATATATTAGGCCAGAGATATAATATAAAAGGGGACGCCCCAGAAGAACATATCAGGAAGCTTGCAGCCTATGTTGATAATAAGCTTAAGGAAGTTTATAGCTCATCACCTAACATTACGCCTGTGAAGGCATCAATCCTTACTGCACTTGATATCGCAGACGAACTATTCAAACTGAAGAATGAACAAGAAGAGATGACAAAATATATTGAGGAAAAGACAGATACACTGACTGCATTATTTGACTAAATCCGTTTTTTGCCTTGCTTTTTTTCACAATACAGAATCTGTGATTTTTTAATTTAAATGCATTTTTCGGGTAAATCTGGTAATGTTTAAATAAGGTCTATTGAGGAGGTAAAATTATGAAAATAGAGAAAGTAATGACCAAAAAAATAGAATACATTGAAGCCGATGCCTGCGTATATGATGCCATAGAAAAAATGGTTGACAGGAGGATCAGATCTTTAGTAGTAAAACCCAGAGATGAAAAAGATGTCTATGGAGTTGTCACTGTAAGGGACATTGTTTTTAAAGTCCTCGGAAAGAATCTTGACCCAGGTAAAATAAGAGTTGAAGAAATTGCGTCAAGGCCAGTCGTCAGCATTGATAGAGATATGGAGATAGAACACGTAATCAGTTTGATGAATAAGTTCAATATCACCAGGGTCTTTGTCCATGAAGGAAAGGAAATCATCGGGGTTGTTTCCTTATTGGATGTTATGGCTGATTCTCTAATAGAAAGGGCGAAAGGGGGTCGTGTTGCTTGAAAAGGTATTTTTCGGTGGTAAAACAGAGCAAAAGGTCATAGAAAATATAAAGAGGCACATAAAAATCCTCTGCTCCGCATCAGATTGTTTTAAGAAGGCCATTGAAGAGCGCAATAAGGATCTAATGTTTTGCGTTCCTGATCTGGAAAGGGAAGGGGACAGTATAAGGAGAGAAATAGTTTCAAATATCTATGAAGGGGCCTTTTTACCATTTCTCCGCTCGAATATATGCAGGTTTGTTGAAATAGTGGATGAAGCCTTTGATGTACTGGAAGACGCTGCCTATGAGTTTGAATATTTAGGTTCGAAATTAGATGAAGAGATAGAGGACGATTGTATTAAGATTGCGGATATAAACTTGAAGATGTGTGAGATGCTCTTAATTGCTTTCGAAACATTATTCAGCAAGGAAGATTTAAGGGAGAAAAACCTGGCCATCAGGATCTATGAGAAAAAGGTTGATGAAATAAAATTTGATTTGATTGAAAAGCTGAGAGAAAAAGAGGTAAAAAGCTTCTGGGAAGGTAAAATACTCTCAGACTTCATATCCTATCTTACACGTGTAAGTGATGTAATTGAAGATGCCAGTGATTATCTTTATATAATGAATGTGAGTTTAAGATAATATCATATGGCTCTACATGATTATTTCATTACATGGCAGAATTAGTTCCCCTTGCAGCCTGTATTTTAATAGCCTTTGGTATAGGTTCAAATGATACATCAAATGCCCTTGGGATATGCATAGGATGCGGGATAATAAGGTTACGAAAGGCTTTGTTCCCGTTCGGATGCCTCGTTTTGATTGGTATTATTATATCGGGTCAAAAGGTGATAAAGACGGTTGGAAATGACCTATTAGAGGTAAATCTTTCCATTTTAAGCATATCTTTATCTGTATCTGCTCTTTTAATCATATTATCTAATTGGAAGAGGTTACCCCTTTCAACGAATCAGGTAGTAATTGGAAGTTTAGCAGGTTCTGGAGTTGCTTCTGGAGTTGATGTGAACTTTTTGTCCCTTTCTAAGATTGTTTTTTCCTGGATCGTATCTCCTCTAACTGCCTTTTTCTTTTCCTTAATACTATATAAAATGATGGAAAAAACCCTTTCAAAATTGCCTTTATTTCGCATTGAGAGAATTCTGAGAATTCTATTATTTATAAGTGGAATGTTGATTGCCTATAACATCGGTGCTAATGAACTGGCGACTATTTTAGGCCCGGTTATTTATTCCGGATTGATCGATAGAATACAGGCGTCTTTCCTGGGAACTTTTTTCGTATTTCTTGGAGCAGTCCTTTTAAGCCACCGCGTAATAGAAACAGTTGGCAAAGGAATAACCACCTTAGACCCCTATTCAGGGTTTGCAGCGCAGTTCGGAGCAGGCCTTTGTGTACTATTTTTCACCCTTCTTGGAATGCCCATTTCGACAACCTATTGTATCATTGGAGGAATCAGCGGTGTCGGGATGTCAAAGGGAATGAAAACGGTGAGGATTGAACTGATTAAAAAAATAATTGCAAACTGGGTTTTAGCTCCATCTATAGCCTTTTTAATTTGTTTTGCAATTATGAGGGCATTGAGATAGATTCAATTTATTGACTTTCCATTTACCCCTCTTCGCCCTATGTTCCTCTACCTCTTTTCTCTTTGCCCCAAAGCCTTTCTTTCCCATCATCCCATAGGTAAGATTCTTGCCCTCTTCAACACCAGGCTGATTGAAAGGATTTATACCGAAGAGGGCACCTATAAAGGCTGCCGCTATTTCAAAGAAGTGGAATAACTGGCCTAAATGATATGCATCAATCTGCGGAATTATAATTGTCATGTTCGGTCTTCCGGCCTTTGCCAATGCCAGCTCAGTAGCTTCTTCCTCAGCCTTTATTAGTTCAGATAATGTATGGCCTGAGAGGTAGTTAAAACCTTCCGTACCCTTGAAAATATCAGGTATTTTTATGTCAACACCATAATCATTAATCCTGATAAATATAATAACTTTATCTTGGAGCCCTTCAGTCCATAACTGTAGTTGTGAGTGCTGATCTGTTGCGCCTAAAGAAGGATATGGTGTAAGTCCCTTCTCTTCCTTTCCAAGACTCTCCGCCCATAGCTGGCAGAACCATTCAGAGAGTGGTTTTAAACTGTCTGCATATGGAACCATTACATTAATAGTCCTATGTTTTTCCTTATCCATTAAATAAAGCAATACGCCGAAGAGATAGGCAGGGTTTTGCCAGAGTTCGGAGTCAGAGCATTTCTTGTGGATATCCATTGCGCCTCTTAGTAATTCATCTGAATCAATCCCTATAACTTTTGCAAGTAAAAGCCCGACGGAGCTCAATACAGAATATCTACCCACAACGCCCTGAGGAATAATAAGAGACCTCAATCCCTCTTCATTAACGATCTTTCTGAGATTTCCTTTTTCTGGATCTGTTGTAACTATAAATCTATTTGATGCTTCTCTTCCGAGTACCTTTTTCATCTTATTCCATAAGATCAAGAACGATGCTGCGGTTTCCGCAGTACTACCTGATTTTGATATAACATTCACAGAGGTAGTTTTTAAATCTACTAACGAAATTATATGCTTTAAAGTCCTGGGGTCAACGTTGTCGTATATAAATACCCGCGGCTTTTTCCGCAAGTTATGAAAAGGGCTCATGGCCTCCAGTATCGCCCTCGGCCCAAGGGCAGAGCCGCCTATACCGAGTATTAAGAAATTCTCTGATGTTTCCCTGATATGTCTTGCTGTATTCTTTATCTCAGAGGTGTCCTGAGAAAGGAGGTCTATGAATGCGAGTTCAGGCCAGGCCCTATCCTGTATCTGCTTATGAGCATCCTCTATCCTATCCCTGAAATTTTCTATTATGCCTCCTGAAAGCCCGTTAACACCGACTACATCTTCCATCATATTTGAAAAATTAAGCTCTATCATCCTACATTTCCTTTGAAGCTCTGAGGCCTTCTTTCATGATTACGATAAAAACAACGGTGAATCCTATGAGGAGGCCAAAGATATTTACCCGTTTGTAAATAACAAGGATGGTTAGTATAGCGGTAAGGATAGTTAACCTAAAAATACTGAAGAAGATTAGCCTTCCTGAGGACATGTGCTTTCTGACCAGGCCTTCAACGCCTCTTGCGATGCCACCGAGATTCGCAAGTCCAAGAATGCCCCCAACAAGAATACTTATAGGAAGTTTCTTCCACTCAATGAATGCTGAAAGTATCGAGATGGCGAGGAGGATGATAATAGACTGTTTATAAGTCCTTTTTATTAGGAGGTTCACTATTTTTTTCTGGTTTGGTCGCCATCCTATAGAGCTCTCTAAAGCCTGCTATAATGCCAAGGATTAGGAATATAATTGTGAGCCATGGTTTGGTATGAATACCGATCCACTTATCCATGGCATAGTCAAGCCCATATCCCATTGCAAGACCGACAAAAGTCGAAATTACAATAGTAAACCCTATAGTGCTTACATGATAGAGCTGTTTGAAAAGTGATTTCTCTGACATATCCTTTCCTTGATATGTAAATTTTAGCACAGACTGGTTTATAATTCTTTTAGTATTCTGTATGCAGCCCTTACAGTTTTTTCTATGTCCTTCTCTGTATGTGCAAGGGATATGAACCCAGCCTCGAACTGAGAAGGCGCTATGTTTACGCCTCTTCTCAGCATACCTGAGAAGAATTTTGAAAATTTTACTGTATCAGATGTCTTTGCTGTCTTATAGTCGACGACGTCGGTATCAGTAAAATAATTACAGAACATCGTGCCTGCCCTGTAAAATCTTGTTTTTACACCTGCCTTCTTTGCTGCATCTATAAGCCCTTTTTCTAAGAGGGCTGCTATGTTTTCAAGTCTTTTGTATGTGTTAGCTTTTGAAAGTATCTTAAGGGTTTCAATACCTGCTGTCATTGCGAGGGGATTACCTGATAAGGTGCCTGCCTGATAAACAGGGCCTTCTGGTGAGACCATTGACATTATTTCCTTTTTCCCGCCATATGCGCCGACCGGTAACCCGCCACCTATGACCTTGCCAAGACAGGTCATGTCAGGTGCAATGCCATAATGTGCCTGTGCACCACCATATGAAACCCTGAAACCAGTCATCACCTCATCGAATATGAGGACAATACCATAGTCCTTTGTCAGCTTTCGTAGGGACTCCAGGAATCCTGATTTCGGAAGGACACAGCCGATATTTCCAACAACCGGCTCAATTATTACGCATGCAATGGATTTCCAGTCATTCTTGATTACTGTTTTTATTGCTATTATGTCATTAAAGGGGAGTGTTACTGTATTTCTGGCATAGGACTTCGGCACCCCTGGGCTGTCGGGAACTCCTAATGTAGTAGCCCCTGACCCGGCCTTAACAAGCAGTCCGTCAGCATGGCCGTGATAGCAGCCCTCAAACTTGATAATCTTATCCCTGCCTGTAAATCCGCGTGCTGCCCTGATAGCACTCATTGTTGCCTCTGTGCCCGAGTTTACCATCCTTATTTTATCCATTGATGGATAGGCTTTCAGTACAAGCTCTGCAAGTTTAATCTCAAGAGAAGTAGGTGCGCCATAACTCGTGCCATTTTCTATAGCCTTTTTAAGTGCATTTACAACCTTCGGATGAGCATGCCCAAGTATCAGAGGTCCCCACGAAAGTACGTAGTCTATATAGACATTTCCGTCAACATCATAAATCTTTGAGCCCTTAGCCCTGTCAATAAATATCGGCTTTCCTCCAACTGCCCTGAATGCCCGGACAGGGCTATTGACACCTCCGGGTATTAGCTCACATGCCCTCTTAAATAACCTATGCGATTTTTTCCATTTCATCTGAATTAAGTTTATAGAGTTTAACATTTCCGTAAGTTAGAGAAACTCGAAAACCTCAAAAACCCGTAAAACCTGCGTTTAATTTATCATAAAAAATATTTATGTGTCAAAAAACTTTTATATTAATATATAATGTCTTTCAAACAATAAAAACAGGAGGATTTAATGAGAAAAGTTGCGGTCTTAATACTGGTCATCCCTGTTCTTTTTGCATTTGTTGCATGTGCAAAAAAGGAAGGACAGAAAGGGTCAGACCTTGCAAAGGTCGGTAATGTAAAAATAACACAAGCGGATCTTGAAAGAGAGATCAAGAACCTGCCTGATTTTGCACAGAAGATTTTTGAAGGCAGCGGTGGAAAGGAAAGATTTCTAAATGAACTCATTAAGAAAGAGCTTCTCTATCAGGAGGCATTAAAAAAGGGGCTTGATAAGAATACTGAATACATGAAGAAGGTCGAAGACTTTAAGAAAATCACACTCATAGGGCAACTCCTTGAAAAAGAAATAGAGTCAAAGACAAAGGTTACAGATCAGGATGTAAAGGACTATTATGAAAAGCACAAGGAGGATTTTGCTCCTGTTAGCCAGATCAGGATGAGCCTTATACTTGTAAAGACAGAAGAGGAAGCAAAAAAGATATTAGAAAGACTGAACAAAGGTGAAGACTTTGCCAAGGTTGCAAAGAAAAGTTCGATTAATCTTAGTTCAGCAAAAAATGGTGGGGATCTGGGATATCTCTCGAGAGGCCAGATGACCCCCGAGCTTGAGGCAGCAGCAGTCAGACTGAAAACAGGTGAAATAAGCGAACCCTTAAAGACGCAGTCTGGATACCAGATTATTAAGGTGACGGATAAAAAGATAGGAAAGGTTGTTGAATTTGAAAGGGTAAAGAACTTCATCTCACAGCATCTTTCAGCAGAAAAACAGAAAGAGGTATTCGATTCATATATAGAGAGTCTGAAGAAAAGTTACAAAGTGGATATAAACAAAGAGGCAATTTCTAAACTTGGAGAAGAGAAGAAAGAAGGAGCACCAGGGAAAAAATAATTCTGAGCATTAGCAGTGTGTTTTATTTGACCCAGTATCCTATAAATGATATGCTTTCCCCATGGAGAAGTTTAAGGTTCTTGATACATCAGGTGATGTTGGCATCAAGGCCTTTGGAAAAAGTATAGATGAGGCATTTATAAATGCCGCTACAGGGATGTATAGCCTTATTACAAATCTCGATGCAATAAAAGAAAAAAAACAATTGATGTATCAGTAGAAAATCCATCATTAGATGGACTTATTATTTCGTGGCTGAATGAGCTGATTTTCCATTTTGATGCATACGGTTTTATTGGCAAAAAAATAGAGATAACTGAATTCACCCCCACCCTAACCCTCCCCCCTCGAGGGGGAGGGATGGGTGGGGGGGAGGCTTTTAAGCTTAAAGCCTCTATATCTGGTGAAGATTTTGACCCAAAAAGACATGAAAACAAATTATTAATTAAGGCAGCTACATATCATAAACTCAGGATAGAAAAAATAGACGATACATGGGAGATTGATGTTATATTTGATATATAGGGATAGTTATGGCAATAGAGAAACTCAGAAGAATTGATGAGACAAAGATAGAAGTCCCTATTGATTACAAACTGGGAATGAGGGTTAAAGGGATTATCTATGTTGATGTACTGCTTGAGAAGGAACTTGAGACTCAAGCTATAGATCAGGTTGCTAATGTAGCGACCTTGCCCGGTATTGTTAAATCATCTATGGCTATGCCTGATGTACATACAGGATATGGATTTTCGATTGGTGGTGTTGCTGCTTTTGACTTAAAAGATGGGATTGTCTCACCAGGCGGTGTTGGCTACGATATAAACTGCGGAGTGCGCCTTCTCAGGAGCAATCTCAAGAAAGGGGAAGTTGTATCAAAGATCAAGGACCTTGTAGGAGTTTTGTATAACGAAATACCATCAGGGCTTGGCTCGAGAGGAAAGATTCGGCTTGGTCCGGAAGATCAAAAAAAATTACTTCTTAAAGGCGCCAGATGGGCAGTTGAACAGGGTTTTGGTGATGCAGACGATCTAAAAAAAATAGAATCTGGGGGATGCATTGAAGGGGCAGACCCATCCCTTATAAGTAATAAGGCATACGAGAGGGGAAGGGCACAGCAAGGAACGCTTGGCTCGGGGAATCATTTCCTTGAAGTGCAATATGTTGATGAGATTTATGATGAGGGGGCTGCAAACAGTCTTGGTCTTTTTAAAGATCAGGTTACTGTAATGATCCATACAGGTTCCCGGGGGTTTGGCCATCAGGTCTGCACTGATTTTCTTGAAGTTATGGAAAGGGCTGTAAGTAAATATAAGATAGGATTGCCTGATAAAGAGCTTGCCTGTGCACCATTTGAAAGCACAGAGGCACAAGATTATCTTGCTGCAATGAGGGCTGCAGCCAACTATGCTTGGGCAAACAGGCAGTGTATTATGCACTGGGCAAGAGAGGCATTCTTAAAGATGTTTCAGCTATCACCTCAAAAACTTGGTATGTCACTTATATATGATGTTGCTCATAATATCGCAAAGATCGAAGATCATGAAGTTAATGGCAAGAAGATGAAACTTGTAGTACACAGAAAGGGTGCGACAAGGGCATTTCCTCCGGGCCACCTTGAGCTGCCAGAGATTTACAGAAACATCGGACAGCCTGTCTTAATACCTGGAGATATGGGGAGGGCATCTTATGTACTTCTGGGAACTGAAAAGGCGATGAAAGAGACATTCGGTTCAACATGCCATGGCGCTGGCAGGGTAATGTCGAGGCATCAGGCAATCAAAAGGGCAAAAGGTCGTGCGATATGGCGTGAGATGGAGGATAAGGGTATTATAGTCAGGTCTGCCGGCAGGGATACCCTTGCAGAGGAGATGTCCGAGGCATATAAGGACATATCAAATGTTGTTGATGTTGTTCACAATGCAGGCATTTCAAAGAAGGTTGCAAGGCTAAGGCCGATAGGAGTGATAAAGGGATAGCGGCTATCCTCATAAGAGAATTTATTTCCTAAAAATAGAAATTGTATCAATTTATGATTCTCATATTTTAAAGAGAGATACCTTTTGGATGAGACTCTTGACATCACAAGTACCGTTGTATAATATTGTTTATTATTATTTGTTATTTTAAACCCTAAAAGGAGGCGATGCTATACCGAGAAGAGTTGTATTAATACTTGGTGAGGCGATTTATATCATGTGAATATCTCCGGACCTCACCATAGAACAAAGTCTTAACAAATCTTCAGGAGATGCTCACATACGTTACATAGTAACAGAGATTAAAATTATCGATTGACTGGAGGAAATTAGATGAAAAGTGTTTTAAGGTATTCAATTCTGGGACTGGTTTTAGTATTGATATTTGTTGTCGGTTGTTCCAAGCCGCCCACAGAGGAACTAAACTCTGCAAAGTCTGCTGTGGATGCGGTGGCTCCAGAGGCGAGTAAATATGTAGCAGAGGACGTAAAAAAACTGAACGACGATCTGCAGGCTGCCCAGAATGAAATTGATGCAAAGAATTACAAAAAGGCAAAAGAGATTCTTATAAAGGTAAAGGCAGACGCAGACACCCTTAAGGCTACTTTACCTCAGAAGAAGGAACAGGCAAAGAATAATGCTATTACCGCACAGGATGCTGCCAAGACTGCAGTGGCAGATGCAAAGGCCTTGCTTACAAAGGCACCAAAGGGGAAGGGGTCAAGGGCAGATATAGAGGCGATGAAGGCTGATATCAAAGGGCTTGAGGAATCACTTCCAGAGCTGCAAAACCTGATAGATGCCGAGGACTATGCTGTGGCAACTGAAAAGGCCAATGCCATTAAGGAAAAGGCAGCCACTGTATCAGATCAGATTAATCAGGCGCTTGAAAAGGTAGGTGCAAAACCAAAGGCTGAGACAAAGAAATAGGCTGCAGACCTTCATCTTGGTAAAAAAGTTAGCAAGGGTTATTATATCTTTTTGGGTCTCACTTACATTTGGATGTGCTGTTTCCTCGTTACCCCCGGAGGTGAAGCTCGCTGAGACTCAGGAGCATAACCTCTGGAGGTCGGGGGCAGAGATATACACGCCTGAAGAATATAGCATATATATTTCTGCCCTAAAAAAAGGAAAAGATGACATTATTAAGGAGGAGGCTAAGTTTGTCTTATTCAGGAATTATAAGCCTGTCAAGACTGAATTAAAGGAAATCTTAAGACAGGGTGATGAGATACTCAAAAAGATTCAGGAGCAAAAATCCAATAACATCTTAAACCAGCTCGCATTCTTTAAAGATAAGATAGAAAATCTTAAGGGGTTGACACTCAGGATTAATGAGGGGAGACATGCAAGAAAGGACATTATAAAGGCAGAGCTGTTGATATCAGAAATAAATTTTCTGTGTAAAAATAATGATTATGATAATGCAGGGAAAAAACTAAGCGTTGTTTCCGCATTTATAGAGGCGGCAGAAGATACGATAGCCCCGATACTTAACAGATATGTTGATAAGAACCAGATAGCAAGATGGCAGAGATTGGTGGATGATATCATTGTTAAATCCCGGGATAAGGAAACTGTTGCAATTGTTGTGAACAAGAGTGAGCGGAGTCTTACGATTTATAAAGGCGGCATCCCTTTCAGGGTATATTCGGTTGGTCTTGGCCGCAATGGTTCAAAGGATAAGCTTTATGCAGGCGATGGTGCAACCCCTGAAGGAAGATACCATATTATAAAAAAACTGGCAAATAGCCACTACTATAAAGCCCTGCTTATAAATTATCCTAATGAAGAAGACAGAAGACAATTTATCAGGGAAAAGAGACTGGGGAATATCCCGCGTAAGGCAGGCATGGGTGGTTTGATAGAGATACACGGTGGGGGGAAGGATAATATGACATATGGTTGCATTGCCCTTGACAATAAACCTATGGATGAGGTTTCCAATTTAGTTAATGTCGGCACCCCTGTTGCAATTGTAGGGGCTGTGGACTACGAAAACAGTATAGCGGCAGCGATAAAGGGACTATAGGTATGGTTAAAAATAAAACATTTTTAAGAATTATTTTCATATTGTGCGGGGTATTATTGTTTGTAGAGGCTATAGGGTATTATATCGGCGATCATAAGGTTGCCCATGCAACGGCTATTGATAAGAAGGCGAACAGGAAGAGATTAACTGATCTGAGGGCAGAAAATTCTATCCTCAGAAGCAGGCTCAGGAGCCTCAATCCTGATGGTATCTATATAGTCATTGATACTGCGAGAAACAGGTTATTCCTTAAATATGGCAACAGGACTATTAGAGAAGCCATTGTTTCCACAGGAAGCGGTAATATCCTGAAAGACTCTGATGGTAGAAGAAAATGGGTATTCGATACCCCGAGAGGCGAATTTACAGTCAAAACAAAATATGTGTCTCCTTCGTGGACAAAACCTGATTGGGCATTCATTGAAGAAGATGAGACTATTCCGAAAAATTTTAAAGACAGGGTAGAAAATGGCATCCTTGGAGACTATGCGCTTGGTTTCGGGAATGGTTATTTCATACATGGGACCCTTTATAGGAGGCTCCTCGGAAGAAGTGTAACGCATGGATGTATCAGGGTTGGTGATGAAGACCTGATGGCTATATACACGGCAGCTGGCATAGGGACAAGGATATATATCTTCTGATTATGTGGTTTCGTTTGATCTGCCTCCTTATTGCCCTCCTTATCAGTTCAGGCGCTGAATGTAGTGAGAAGGAAAAGGTTAAAAAAGAGCATGAGTTACTCGAATCTGAACTTAAACTCGCTTCCAAGCCGAATATCTATTTCATCTTCGACCTTGAAAACAGAAAGATATATTTTAAGTCAAGAGGCATCGTATTAAGAGAGCTGAGGATAGAGAATGTAAAGCTCTGGGGAGATACAGTCGCCGCAAAGCCGCATCCATTATTAAAGAAGAGCACATTTTTTAAACCCAGAAGAAGCAGGATAAAAAAGGGCGATGGCAGTACAGATGATGAATTTAAGATAGATGCCCTGGAACTGGAGGATATGCCTGTGCATTATACCCTCTATATGGATGGAGGGATATCAATTTTTATAAGACCGAAATCAGAAGGTCTTTTCTCATGGGTATGCAACATCGGTTATTTAATCAAAAGATATGTTTCCCGTCCTGTGTTTACAGTATTAAATACACTTCGAGGGAAGCCGTTTAGTGCTATTGATGTTGTATTGGACAAAAAAGATGCTCAGGCACTGTACTGGGTGTTCTCTGAGGGTTCTGAGGGCATAATAAACATGTAAAGTGTAAATCTTGTATCACATGGGTATTCAAGGTTTGGTTATTGGTGTTTGGTGATTAGAATTTGGTTATTATTTTAGTATCATGTACTCCATAATTGCTCCGCAGAAGACAATAATGCCTGCTGGTATCATCATTTTATAGATTCCCCATAAATCAGCCTTAAAATATTCTTTTGTCAGGATAAGACAGATATGGACCGGTGATAACAGGACCCCTAAATACCCAGAGGCAAATGCAAATGATATTGCACCTATGGATGTATTGCCGGCAATGCTAATTATAAGAGGGAACGTGCTTCCTACAAAACCTACGGTAAGACCTGTAAACAAGCCAGTAAGAAATGGGAGCAGAAAAAGAATGGGTAAGACAGAAATTCCCTCTTTTATAAAAAATTGGCTCAGATTTTTTACCGCCCCTGAATTTTCCATCGTCTCCTTGAAAAGCATAACACCGAGTATCAGGATGATCACATCAAGAGAAAAACCATGTTTAAGAACAGTAAGGATGGATTTGAGATTGTATCTGTAGAATGAAAGTAAAAATATAACAACAGCAAGCAATGCATAATGCAGTTCTATATGAAATATGACTACAAGCAGAAGGACAGTGATTATCGGTACAAAACTCCATAATCCCTTTTTTGATAGTTTCTCTTCTGTTTTTACCACTCCCTGAACTCCATGCATTGCAAAGATAAATCCTGTTATCAGTACAAGGGCTGCATATGCGAGGTTCACAGTAATCAGGGTGTGGAGCGCTATCTTTGAAACTGCAGATGCGAGAAGGATTCCTGGATATAGTGGCAATATATATTCCCATGGATGCCTGAACCAGTAGTTGATAAACCCCTTTTCTTCAGGGCTCATCTTGGTGTCACTGGTTGTCTCAGCTACCATAGGAGCGGAAAAATACGCACCTCCAACTGACGGGATGAGACCTATCAGGAAGGGCATTGATACTATGACCAGCTTTTTGTTCTTAAGTATTGCCTTTGCAGCACTCATCATATTCGTAAGAACCGTATGTTCCCTTAGTATCATCTCAAAGATTCTAATGAAGGATAATGCAAGGATCAATTTAATGGTCACATCGTTTAGGACAGCACCTTTACACGTCTTCCATATCGAGATGAATGGCATACGATAAAGCAGGAACAGTACAGATGCGGAAATAAGCATTACAAGACCGATATTCAGCTTCTTCCTCAGTAGCAGCAATATCAATGCAAAGATAAGAGATATCTTCAATAAATCGGCCATTCAACATTTTAGCACATCTTTTTACAGATTTATTCTTATAAAAACCACACTGTTTATTCAAAAGGACCTCTTCAGATAACTTTTTTGCAGCCTCTGTAAGAGCAGATTGACATGTTTCTTAGATAACAGTAATCTTACTATCCTTTAACACATAAATCTTATCCACTGTTTAATGCTTGTGAAAAAGATAATGGGAATGTATATGGGTATGGGCAGTCTGCCCATGATAATGTATATGCTCATGGATAAGATTTACACTCAGTAATAAGTCTTCATCTTTTAGAATTTCTTCTGCGTTTCCTATCTTTTCTATGCGATGCTCTTCTGAAAGTACGGCTACCTTAAATTGAAACTCGTCAACCAGAGAAAGATCATGCGTAGCAATAACAATAGTCTTTCCTGCTTCATTTAATGCCAATATTAATTCTAAGAGAAAAACTTGAGTCTTTGGATCAAGTCCGCTGGTAGGTTCATCGAGCAAAAGCACCTCAGGGTTCATAGTCAGAATAGAGCCGAGCGCAACCCTTTTCTTTTCACCACCTGATAACATATAAGAAGGACGGTTCCGCAGGTTTTCAATCTTGAGCATCTGCATAATCTCACTCACCCTTTCCAAGGCCTCACTTTTCTCCATCCCCAACTGTAAAGGGCCAAAAAGTAGTTCATCCATGACCGTTGGACAGAATAACTGGATATCAGAGTCTTGAAAAACAAATCCAACCCGCTCCCTGAAAGATCTCAAAAAATCTCTCTCTTTAAGTGATTCCTCAGATAATTCATAATCGTAAAAAAAGACTTTGCCCTGTGAAGGGAACAATAAACCGGCCAATATCTGGAGAATCGTAGATTTCCCGCTGCCGTTAGAACCTATAACAGCGAACTTCTCACCCTTACGTATCCCTAAGCTTACATCTACGACTGCAGGAAATTTATTGTAATATGTGTAATATGCTCCTTCAACTGTAAAAATTTCCATGTGTATCCTTTAAACCCACAAAAATAGTAAACCCAAAGTAAAGAGAAAAAAGCCGACGATCCAATCCCTTCCCATTATTTTCTGATACTGGTAAAGTTTAATCTTACCTGAGAAACCCCTTCCCACCATTGCTTTAAAAACATCGTCACACTTTAACTGGGTCTTCCGAAAAATAAAAGCTATCCTCCCTGCTACCCAGTTCCTTGCTTCTGCACTCTTCACCGCACTCACAAGCCTGTTTTTTTTCGCAAGATGCATATCAACAACAATACGGGCAAAAATAAAAATGTATTTGTACGCTAAAGAGATGATAATCAAAAAAGTATCCGGGACTTTGAGTACCTTTAACGCCTTGATAATTTCAGGAAAAGGCGTGGTATACAGTATGAGAAAGGAAATGGATAAGGAATTTAAAACCCTTAACGTCAACATTGCAACTACTGAAAAGCCTTCTCCTGTAAAGCCTATTACCTCAGGAATGTGATAACCCCAGAAATCATATGGTTTTGATAATGTGATAATCGGGAAAAGCACTTCCCCATGAGTTATTACATTCAGAGAAGAGGGAAAGGAAATTAGGAAACCGAAAATGAATCCCAATAAAAATATTTTTTTATAAAATTTTACAAGATTTATACGAGACAGTACTACAAGCGTAAATACAGTAATAAAAATGCCCAATTCAGGCAGTAACTCTTTTTTTAAACTGATTATAACAATTAAAAAAAGCCAGAAAACCACTTTAATACGTGTATCAAGCTCATGGAAAAAACCCGTCTTCGATGCCGACTCCCACTGGATATAACTTTCCTTAAGAATACCTGCAAAACTTTCGATACTTTTATCAATATATGATATGTTTATCTTACCCCCTCCTCTTTTAGGAGGGTGTGAGGAGGGGGTATTCAGTAAAAACAGAGGGATGTCATTTTTCATGCTTAACCAGAAACTTGGTTATCAAATATATTAGTATGACAGCCGCAGCGATGCCGAGTACGCCGGATACGATATATGAAATTACCTGTGTACTAAAAGCCGCGTTCTCACCGCCGAAGTTATAATCAGGAACAGGCGCTTTCCAGAAATCGGCCAGCTTCTTGAGACCCTCCGGCACATAGCCCAGAAGTTCTTGTATTTTGTCTGTTCCCCATTCGCCCCAGGCATCTCCGGCATTGAATTTTTCAGGAAGAAAAATACCAAATGGAGTTAAAAGAGCCATTATAAGAAGCCCGATCCAGAGTTTTTTCTGAAATCTTGTCATATCAAGCCTCCTTCGTTGCATAAACTAATTCACTTTCATGTTTGACAAAATACTTCAGTATCAGGGCCGTTACCATTCCTTCTACTATACCGAATACGAGCATATGTTCTATTGCCATTGCAGGGACAGCGATCGACAGCGGATAAGGGGCATATAAAGGCTTCCCGTCCGGTCCAGAAGCGATCATGGGTTGAATCCCAAATTCAAAGCCGGCAGCTACAGAAGCGACTGAAAGGCCGATCCAGCCGGCAAGAAATGCGGCTGCGTAAAATCGTGCGCCGCCTTTTGCATTACCTTTTACTAACTTAAAAACCCAGTAAGAAACAAAAGGCATTACCACTGCCATGTTAAAACAATTAGCGCCGATTGCAGTAATCCCACCGTCTCCGAACACTATAGCCTGGATTATTAAAACAACCGATACTGCTAAAACTGCTGCCCATGGTCCCAACAGGATAGCAATAATCCCGGCCCCTACAGCATGGCCTGTAGTCCCCCCTGGAATAGGGACATTAAACATCATGATGAGAAAAGAAAAAGCTGCTGCCATCGCCAGATATGGGATATACTTAGCGGAAAGCTCTTTTTTCAATTTTTTTAAAGCGACTGCCCAGAAAACAAAAGATGCTCCATATAGAGGCACAAATGTTTGGGGGCTTAGATAACCATCAGGTATATGCATAATTACCTCCTTAAAATTTTACTACTACCTCCAATGAAAATAAGGATTTATCGTCTTTGGGTTTTCCTTTGGAGGTCGAGAAGCCGTTGTCAGCATGTACATAAGAGGCCTCGGTCCTTATTAAGATGTTGTCAGTGAAGTTGTATGTTGGGGTAAGGGCAGCGGCGTAGATATTTTCTGCATCTTGGTTAGGAAGATAAATCCTGCTTTTCCCTTGCTGTATATATTCAAGTCTTAACGGCAGAGAGAATTTCTTGAAAGACGGGGCAATATACAGGGCAGCGCCTATCGATGAGCTGTCTTCAAAATACCTATCCATTTCGCTGCTCCACCTCCAGTAATCAACATTTAGCGCCATGTATAAGTTGTTTATCGTATACTCTGCTGCGACGCCTGTAAGGTGCCTCAGCCCGGTTAAATGGTAGTGGTAGAGGCTCAGACCAACGCCTCCGATGTTATCATTCATACCGGCCTCCCATGAGTAGGAATCCTGGACATTCTTGCTGGGGACGTTGCCATATTCCGTTTTG
The DNA here is from genome assembly GCA_002780895.1 of Nitrospirae bacterium CG02_land_8_20_14_3_00_41_53. Taxonomy (GTDB): domain Bacteria; phylum Nitrospirota; class Thermodesulfovibrionia; order Thermodesulfovibrionales; family SM23-35; genus 0-14-3-00-41-53. The sequence goes on along the minus strand of PEUB01000062.1, from coordinate 2,098 downwards.
TATTCATCACGGGCAAGCCTGTGTTTAAATATGCCGCTCCATATCCTGAAGTCTTCACTGAAGGCATAAGTGGCCCTTGCGCCTGCGGCATTATATGGTTGTTGCGATGCAATGGCCCCCACAGTTATATTGCGGTTATTGAAGGTATAAGTGCATTCATACCCCGAATTGGGCTGAAGGAGACCGCCTTGGAAAGCAAGACCCGGCAGAGACTTAATCGGCCTCAGGTTCATTGCGGCATATTGAATGCGAAAGTCAGGAATAGCGTCGTCCGGGGAATCGAATACAGAAGGCGTGGTAACACCTCCAAGCCCTGCATTAAAGCCAAACAAACCATTTTCCATCTCGGATGAAAGGTCTATCAGGAGATTGGTGAGAACGAAATTGTCCTTTTTGCCTCCTGCCCCTTCATTGGTAGTGGCGAACCAGCCACCGCTTACCCCGCCTGTTATATTTATGTTGCCAAGGTAAGGGCTTAATATCTTTATCACCTCCTTTTTTTCGCCTTTCTCCTCCGCCTTTTCTCCTTCTCTCAATTCCTCTTTTACCGTCTGAGGGGCGCTAACTTCCCCTCTATCGGCCTCATCTGTATCTTCACACCGTGCATTATTAAAAGGTAAAAGAATTAAGAAGGCCATAAATAAACCTACAAAAAAAACACACTCTTTTCCCCTAAGATATTTTATATTATAAATTTTACTCATTTTTTCCTCCTTTGATCATTTGATAACAAGAGATGAAACATATTCAAAGAATTTCAGCAAGATCGAAAAGAGTTCTTTAAGGTTTGCGATTTGATACCACGGTTTCCCCTTTCCCGCGGCAAATAAAAAAGCCGCGAAGGCTTTCTGACCTGCTGGTCATCTTTAAGCCTTCGTGGCTTTACGATTCTGAAAATATACTGTCAGATTTACCATCTTTTGTCAAGGGATTTTTGTTTTGACAATCTCTGGTCTTTCTGTTATCTTTAAGAAAAGCAGTTAGTCTTTTAATTGGAGGAGGTATCTGCACTTCTGTTGCAAAAAGGATACAGATTTGGTAGGGTTTAAGGGGAGTTGAATTTTTTTGAGATTATTTCCTTGTAACAGGAAGAATTACGGATATTATCATATGTCCTGGATGTCCTGATATAGCTCCAGTTGTTATATCCCTTTTCTATAGCCTTTTTTAACCACTTACAAGCCTCGATTGGATCGTTTTTTGCTGCGTAGAGTTCAGACATGCTATTAAGTGCGTAGATGTTACCCGCATTGAGTTCCAGTGACTTTCTAATGTCTCTTTCAGCTTCTTCTAATCTCCCCACCAAAAGAAGGGCAAACCCACGATTGTTATAGGGCATACCGTTTTGGGGATTTAATTCTATGGCTTTGTTGTAGTCAGCAATTGCAAGATCGCACCGACCTGTTTCCTGATAGACATTCCCCCTGTTGTTATAAGCCACAACAAAGCCTGGATTTAGCTCAATAGCCTTGTTGTAATCAGCTATGGCAAGGTCATAAAGCCTCTTTTTGTAATAGGCATTGCCCCGATTTTTATATGCTATGTAATCATCTGAATTTAACTCAATGGCTTTACTAAACCGGACAATGGCGCTATCATATTTCCATTTCTTTACCATGGGAAACTCCCGCTAGTAATTAGAGTCTGTTTATAAATGGTCTTTTGACCCAGCCTCATTATCCCCCTCCATCCCCCTTTGCCAAGGTGGGAGCATGCGGACAAACTGAATTTATAAACAGACACTGATTAGAAAAAATACATATAATATCATATATAAGTCAAGCACCAATCCGCGCTCACAACCCTGTATCGGAAAATGTTGTTCTAATCCACATCTTGTTGCAGAATAGACACAGACATTACAGCTTCCTTCATTCATAAACATTTGAAGCTCTATCAGAAGTCTTCTTTTTTGTCACCCTGAACTTGTTCCAGGGTCTCATAACCTGTTGATATTTCGAGATTCTGAAATAAATTCAGAATGACAGTTGCTATCCTTTTTTAACTTTTGCAAGAGGCTCAATTTGTTTTCAATTAGATTGGCACAGTTATTGCTTCTTAAAAGATGTTTTTTCTTCTTGACAATAAGGTTTAGCAT
>PEUB01000066.1:1392-3559 GCA_002780895.1 Nitrospirae bacterium CG02_land_8_20_14_3_00_41_53 | reverse complement strand
GATACCAGTTTCATCAACCACAGTAGTACCGCTTAATTAACCTCTTGGTTTAGTTATTAGCAAGCAATTTTTCCGATAAAACAGTATCCTCGCCATACTGGCAGGATAAGGAGGGATGCTGTTTGAGAAGAAAACATTGTTGCTATTGTGAAGAATTATTCAGTTCCGATCCCCGGCAAAAAGAAAAGCAAATAACTTGCGGCAAGCCAGAATGCCAGAGGCAACGCCGCCGGCACAACAGCCGGCTCTGGCGAAGGAAAAACCAGGGCTATTACGGACAACGTTATGCCCACTATGGCAAAGCCTGGTCTAAGAGCCACCCAGGCTATCTCAAGAGATACCGCCAAAGTCATCCTTGTTATGCTGAAACTAATTGCCAAAAGCAAAAAGACAGGGATTTAAAGCGTAAGCAAAGGCAAGCTGCCCAAAATCTTGATAAACAAATCGCGTTAAGTCAAATATCTGCTGACAATATGCTAAAAAACAGTACATTAGAAATCGTATCGCATCTTGATAAACGTATCGCAAGAAAGCTAAATTTTGTTGCTTTTGATGGAAAAATCGCTAAATTAGTGCCGCTTCTTGATATGCAAATCGCGTTAGACAGGGATTGCCAATCAGCCTTATGCTCTTAGTGGAGGTAAACGAACATGGACACACAAATATGGGCCGAGATCCGCAGGTTAAAAGAGGTTGATAGGTTATCAGAACGGGAAATTGCCAGGAGGTTGCTGATCTCCAGGGGCAAGGTTAGGCGGGCGTTGGGCTGTTTACCCAGCCAAAGGCCAACCAGAACGCAGGGATCAAAGCTGGATAGTTTTAAGCCGACAGTTGAAGATATCTTGACACAATACCCCAGGCTGAGCGGGGTTAGAGTATTTGAAAAGTTAAAAGCCGTTGGCTATCTTGGCGGGTTAAGTACAGTTAGGAATTATGTGATGAAGCTGCGCGGCCAGAAACGCGAGGCGTTTGTCCGCTATGAAACAGCGCCAGGCGAAGAAGCCCAGGTTGACTGGGGCTATTTTGGCACTTTCCCTTTTGAGGGTGGTTGCCGCAAACTATATTTCTTTGTCATGGTACTTGGTTACAGCCGCAAGCTTTATGTAGAATTTACCACCTCACAATCGTTAGCTGTTTTTCTCCTGTGCCATGTCAATGCTTTTAAATATTTTGGTGGCATAACTAAAAACATCCGCTACGATAACCTAAAGTCAGTAGTTATTTCTAGATATTTAAAGCATATCCGGTTTAACCGGCAATTCCTGGAATTTGCCGGCTATTACCTCTTTGCTCCCCAAGTTTGTAATGTAGCCAGGGGTAACGAGAAAGGTAAAGTTGAATCTGGTGTTGGGTATGTCAAAAAGAATTTTCTGGCTGGCCGGCTGTTCATGGACTTTGCCAACCTGGAAAACCAACTAAGGGATTGGTTGAAACAAGTTAACCTTCGCCAGCATGGCACAACTAAACAAGTTCCGGAAGAACGTTTTAAAATAGAGCAGGAGCATTTACTGGCTTTGCCAGCTAAAGATTACGACACAACTCTACCTCTAGCAATTAAAGCTTATCATGATTGTTTCGTCAGGTTTGACAGCAACTATTATTCAGTGCCAGCTAAATATATTTTGCTGCCGTTGACTTTAAGGGCTGATAAATATCAGCTTAAGCTTTTTTACCAGCAGGTTTTAATTGCCGTTCACCAACGTTGTTATGGCAACAACCAGAGAATCGAAGACCCGCGGCATTTCAAAGAATTACTGCAGATCAAAAAAGCAGCGCAGGCTTCCAAGCTAAGGGACAGGTTTTTGTCTTTGTCGCCCTGTTGCGCCCAATATTTTGATGGTTTAGCTAATTTGGACAAAGACTTTAAGGCGGAAATCAAAACTATTATGCAACAAGTAGATATTTACGGGCAGTTTGAAGTGATTCCAGCCATTGAACAGGCGCTGCAGCACCAAGCCTTTGGCTCTATTTATGTTAAAAATATTATTGCCCAGAACAGGGCCAAACGGACTGAAAAAACTATTTTACCCCTCAAGCTTTCCCACTGTCCGGAATTGGAAGATTTAGAAGTGGAACCCAAAAGCCTGGCTATCTATGATCAGCTTTTTGCTGAAAAAGAAAAACAGGAGGAAAACAATCATGGCTAAAAAATGGCAGGTTATTGACC
>PEUB01000066.1:929-1382 GCA_002780895.1 Nitrospirae bacterium CG02_land_8_20_14_3_00_41_53 | reverse complement strand
CCCATCTTAGCTAAACACGCGGATAAAAACAATTTAGCCAATGAGAAGTTTTTGGAACTGCTTGTTGATGAGGAACTGGCAGCTAAACACCAGCGGATTTTAAAGAAACGGGTTTGGGAAGCAAAATTCCCGGCTATCAGTACTTTAGACCAGTATGATTTTACTCATCCGCAAAGGATCAACAAGAAATTAGTCTTAAGCCTGTTTGATCTCCAATTTATGGCCAAGAGGGAATGGATAGTTTTTATGGGTAACAGTGGCTTGGGTAAAACCCATTTAGCCAAAGCCCTGGGTTACGAAGCTTGCAACAAGGGGTATCGAGTGCTGTTTACAAAAACAGCCCACGTGATACATGCTTTGCAAGCGGCTCAGAGCGATCACACCCAGGAAAAAGAACTTAAACGTTTTACCAGGCCGGATCTCCTGATCCTAGACGAAACAGGGTTCCTGCCA
>PEUB01000066.1:0-893 GCA_002780895.1 Nitrospirae bacterium CG02_land_8_20_14_3_00_41_53 | reverse complement strand
GGGTCGGATATTTAACGATAGCGTGCTGGCCCAGGCAGTGGTAGACAGGATTACCCATCGTTGTCAGGTGGTCAAAATTGAAGGAGATAGCTATCGCAGCAAAGGCATGAACATAGAGTAAGTTTAATAATTTTAAAGTGTAGGTTGGCAACTCCTTTGTTTTTTATCCGGCAGGAGGTGGGGGCGCTTTGGTTTAACAGCTAATTGGTACCGCTTAACTTGATGGTTCTAAAGTCGCACGTTGTTGGTTTTGGTATCGTTTTAAGTTGGTGGTGACATTAATTGCTCTTTTAATAATAAAACGCTATAATTTTGTCATGATAAATGAGATAAATTTGCAACAATCGCTTAAGCCACTTTTTCAAAAGTTTAATTGCGAGCTGGTTTATTTTTTTGGTTCAGCGCTAAGAGGCACAACCGGTCCCTTAAGCGATGTTGATTTAGCCGTTCTCTGGCCTAAGGAAATAAATGTTCCTATGATAAAAAGCTTAGAATTACAACAAGAAGCCTGCGAAACCTTAAAAGATGAACGTTTTGAAATAGGGTGCTTGAACGGCCAAAACTTGAGTTTTTGTTATAATGTTATAAAAACAGGCAAATGTATTTTTGGCAGCGAAGAAAATAGGGTTGCTTATGAAACAGAAATATTAAGTCAATACTTGGATTTTGCTTATTTAGCTGAGGAATATAATCGTATTTTTGACCAAAAAATATTAAAGGGGATTGAAAATGGTTAATCTGGAAGAAATTCATCACCGCTTATCAGAAATTAGAGAAGCGCTTGAATTTTTGAGAAACTATCAAAAAGAGATGCTGGCTGAACGTGATAAATTTCTTTTAGGCCGTTATTTTTTGCAGATCATGTTAGAGGCGGTTTTTACAATTGGCAATCA
>PEUB01000015.1 GCA_002780895.1 Nitrospirae bacterium CG02_land_8_20_14_3_00_41_53 | reverse complement strand
ATTACATCTTCATATTTAATGCCCCTTATAAGCCTCCTGCTTTCTGGTATCTCTCTGTGCTTCTTTAAACCTGTCTTTTCCTTTATCTCATCTATAAAGTTTTCACTTCCAAGTATCAACCCTGCTTTAAGGTCTTCATAATCGCAGTGCCAGATCCCAAATTTGGCGATAAAGGTGGACAAGCCTGCGACACTTGTCCTGATTACTACGAAATCGAGATTCACTGCACAACAGATCCTGCAAGTCCTGTTATTTACAAGGTTGGAGACTTCATAGATGGCGGAAATCTCCAGATACACCCTGAAGTAGGACAGCAGAAGTAAGAAGTAACGTTCTTGACTAATTAAACTTATCATTTTTCCTTTTCAGTATGTTAAATATAGCTGATGTTGTTACCCCTAAATTCCGGGCAACCTCAGCAAGTGTTATTCCAAAATTTTCAATAAGAATATGGACTGCCTGCGCACGCGCTAATGAAACATTACGCCTTCACCCTCCATAATACAACTCCTCAATTTTTATAAATGCATATTGACTTAACTCATAAAGAAAATGACCCTCCACTTGCTGGGGGTACGTATATGACCAAGAGATACAGGGAGCGCAGCCTGCTTGATTTTCAGAAAGAATTTTCCACTGAAGAAGCCTGCGCCCAGCATTAATATGAAAATTATGGACACATCCCATATTTTCAATAGCGAGCAAGTCAATGAAAAGCATATCGCAAAGAGCATAGGTCTCACCAATTGCTTAAATACTCAAGTCTATCTTCCATATCTTCTGCTGACAAGGTTGATGCAAGGTGTAAGAAACTTCTGACAATCTCCCCCACCGATACTTGTTTAGCAATGATAATTCCACAGTGGTGTTCGCCCCTTCTCATGAATTCATAATGTATTCTTGGAAAATCCTGAACATTATGCGTTAAAAGAACTGCCCCGATGGAAGTTGCATACTCTATCTGCTCCTCGTCTGAACTATTAGATCTTCCCTGTTCTATTGTAGTGTATGCCTTAAATCCTCTTAGTCTCAATGCCCTGCTGATAGCTATAGCTAAATCTTCATCAGTATATATCTTAACTTTATCCATCATCTCTCAGCGGTTCGAGCAACTCCCTTACCCGATGGATATCGTTTCTGCCAAAGGTTTTCATTTTGCATAAGGACAATTTCTTCTTCCATTTCCTCTTTATGATCATAATAGTACGACAAAGCATCATGTATTTGGGATGGATTAAGTTGGGGATACATATCCAGAATTTCATATATTTCTTTTCCTGCTTTATACCAGAAAATAACTGTACTTACTGGTATGCGAGTCCCTGCTATAACTGGTCTTCCGCCCTGTACTCCTTTTTTCTTGATAATATAAGGATGTTTAAGTCCTTTTACCGTTGGCATCTATTTATCCTCCTTTTAAAATCAAACGAATCCATGACAATGCTAAGGAATCTAATTTTATTAATATTATAACCGATACGGTTATGCTTGATTAACTTTATTCGCACCTGAGTGGGGTCACCCATTAAAAGGCCCTTTGTCAGGTCTTCATTCTTCACTTAACAGCTCTTTCTCCATTTCATGCACAATCTTTTTTAGCCCTTTGTTTTTCTTCATCTCTTTCTTTAATCTCGATGCCGCCTGGCTTACAGCAGTATATCCTATTTCAAAATACCCAGCAATATCTTCATTGCTTATATCCGTAAGCCTCCTTAAAATATAAAGACAAATTTTCCTTGCGAGGTTATCACGCTTCCCAGCTTCTCTTATCTCCTGTTCCCCTGTTTTAAATCTTTTCGCCACAACTGTTATTACATCTTCATATTTAATGCCCCTTATAAGCCTCCTGCTTTCTGGTATCTCTCTGTGCTTCTTTAAACCTGTCTTTTCCTTTATCTCATCTCATTAGTGTCCGCTAAAAATTTAGCATCTCTAAAGATGCAATACATCTGGCGTGTGCATATCATACAAAATGCAAGTTTTTCCTGACATGTGATGACGAGCTAATAAAGAAAGCTAAAAGGTTGACTATTGAAATGAAAGTTATAAATCCAGTAGATTATATAAAGGAGGTAGATAAGTAATGAAGACAAAAACTATGGACGATACAGAGATTAAATTTAGAGGCATAGAGGCATTGAATAAAACACTTGGCCCTACTGCTGCTCTGAGGTTTCTTACGCTCTTTCATCGTGAACCTACCGATTATGTAGAAATATCCCGACGGCTTTATGAAGGACAGACGATAGACGAGATATTTAAAAGAGCCAAAAAACATTGGAAACAATAATCCCCTGCCCGCAACAACAGATAACACGTTGCAAAAGACTTGTGTCAAAACCCTTCAGGCTTCTTTTGCAACGGAAACATTGAACTAAACCGCTACATTGAGAGATCAGATGCAAAGGGATCTACAGTTGAGGGGGTTAAGCCCGAAGACTCAAAAGGCATATCTCAATCAGGTAAGAGATTTTGCCCGTTATTTCAAGAAATCACCGGATCAACTTGGAGAAGACGAAGCAAAGGAGTACTTACATTATCTT
>PEUB01000119.1 GCA_002780895.1 Nitrospirae bacterium CG02_land_8_20_14_3_00_41_53 | reverse complement strand
GCTTCGCTCCGCTCGCAATGACAAGACAAGTTTTCGTAATCCGTCATTGCGAAGGGCCTTATCCTGAAGCAATCTCGTCTCTTTTTCACCGAGAATTGCTGATTTTTATTATTTATCCTTGACAAACATAAATCCTTCCTTTATCATCCCATTATGGCGCCTGAGACTGAGAAGAAAGAAGAAATAGTATATAAGGCAGACCCCTTTGCTTTTATATTCAGAGAACTCGACCTTATGCATAATGAGATTCGGGAGGTAAAGGTCGAGATAAAGACCGGGCTCGATGCTACCAATAGACGTATTGATTCTATGAGTGACAGCATCAATAAACGTATTGATTCTATGGACGATAGCATCAATAGACGTATTGATTCTATGAGTGACAGCATCAATAAACGCTTCGATAGGTTATATATCATCGTCATATTAAATCTCATCGGCATCGTCGCCTTCCTCATAAAGACATTCTTCTTTTAGACCATTTCCTCATTTTCAAAAACAATTCCTCATCTGCTCACCTTCAGGACTCCTTCCATCTGTGCAATCTTCTGGGTCAGCCCTGAAAGCTGGCTTTTATCCCTAACCTCGATGATAAATGTAATATGGGCCTTTTTGTCCTCTGTTGAGCTCGCTTTTATATGGCTTATGTTCACATTAACCGATGATATGAGTGCACTCAGGTTTGCGAGTATGCCAGGCCTGTCAACCGTTTCAATCCATAACCTTACAGACGATGTTGCATCACCCTCTGTTTTCCATTCAACATCAACAATCCTTGCATCATCTAAAGCGAGCCTGTCGAGATTCGGACAGTCTTTCCGGTGTATCGTAACACCCTTCCCCCTTGTTACAAAACCTACAAGACCATCACCCGGTATGGGGAAACAACATTTGGCTGTATGATATAAAACATTATCTACCCCCTTTATGGTTATACCCTTCTGTTCTTTCTGCGGCCTTATAATCCTTGTAACAGGAACCTCTTCTTCTGTTTTCTCAGGAACAAACTTATTGACAACTTGATGGGCTGATAATTTTCCATGACCTACAGACGCGTAAATGTCCTCAAGGGACTGGATACTAAAAAATTTCAAAACCTTTTGCATATCTTCAGATTTAAGAACAGACGCGCTCAGATCATGTCTTTTCAGTTCTCCTTCAAGGAGACGGATACCAAGTTCTATGCTCTGTTTCCGCTCTTCAACCTTTATCCACTGTTTTATCCTGCTTTTTGCGCGCTGTGTAACAACAAAATTTAGCCAGTCCCTGCTCGGCCCGTGTGTTGGAGAGGTTGTTATCTCAACAGTGTCACCGCTTTTCAGGGTATATTTAAGGGGTACTATCCTGTCATTAACCTTTGCACCAATACACCTGTGCCCTACCTGTGTATGTACGCTGTAGGCAAAATCCACTGGAGTTGAACCTACAGGCATATCTTTTATCTCTCCCTTTGGTGTAAAAACATATAAAACTTCAGGGACAACCTCGCCCTTCACAGCCTCAAGAAAGTCCTTTGCATCACTAAGCTCTCTCTGAGCCTTTATCAGGTCCCTAAGCCATGAAATATATCTGTTGGTCTTTTCATCAACCTTACCTTTTTCCTTGTATCTCCAGTGGGATGCTACGCCATGCTCTGCAAGCATATTCATCTCAGTGGTCCTTATCTGAAACTCGACTCTTTCTCCTTTGGGCCCTATTACAGTTGTATGCAGGGATTGATACATGTTTGATTTCGGTACGCCTATATAGTCTTTGAATCTGCCGGGTATGGGTGTCCAGAGGGAATGTATAAGACCGAGGATTGCATAGCAATTAGCTTTTGTGTCTGTGATTATTCTAAGGCCGAGGACATCATGAACCTCTTCAAATGTAATCTTCTGTTTCTGCATCTTTTGATAAATACCATAATAATGTTTTATTCTCCATGATACTGTTCCCGGGACACCCTCCTCTTTCAGTTTACTGTTTACTATCTCTGTAACCTCTTTTAAATATCCCTCCTGCTCCTCCCTCTTTTTTGCAACCTTCCTGACGAGTTCATCATAAAGATCAGGCATAATGATTTTAAAGCTCAAGTCTTCAAGTTCGATCTTTAACCACCCGATGCCGAGTCTGTTAGCAATCGGTGCATATATCTCGATCGTCTCTGATGCAATCCTTTGTCGCTTATTCTCCGGCAGGTGCCGTAATGTGCGCATATTATGAAGCCTGTCTGCAAATTTTATTAAAATTACCCGGACATCCTCCGACATGGCCAAAAGCATCTTCCTGAAGTTCTCCGCCTGTGCCTCCTCTTTTGTCATGAACTCCATTTTGGATAGCTTTGTCAATGCCTCTACTAAAAAAGCGATTTCCTCGCCAAACAGACTCTTTATGTCTTTTATTGTTGTGACCGTATCTTCAATTGTGTCGTGAAGAAGGCCTGCTGCAATGGTTGCGACATCCATCTTCATATCAGCAAGGATTGACGCAACAGCAACAGGATGTCCTATATACGGTGTGCCTCCAACCCTTTTCTGACTGGAGTGGGCTTCACTCGAAAAATGATAGGCGCGCCTCAATACTTCAACATCTGCATCAGGATTATAGGAAAGGACCTTTCTAATCAGGTCTTCAATGGTTATTGGTTCTTCTGTCATAGTTTATTATACAACTTTAGAACAGCAGGTTAGTGAACAGTTACTGACGACTATTTACAGGCTTGGTCTTAAAGCCTTCAGGTTTAGCTGTAGAGATCTGGCTCCTTCCCATTCATTTATGAATGGCGTAAATACAGCATCAATTGTGGTTGATGCCTCGAGTTTGTCAAAAAAAACTGCCATATCAAACCCTATTGCATCTATAGACTGATTATCCTGCCTGAGTTTCATCTTCAGATGATTATCCTTGACTATCTTCGGGTAAAGAACCTCGAGCCTTTTTGCGCCCAGGAGCGGCTCAGCATTCCCAAACCCAAAGGGCTCAAGCATTCCAAGCTCCTTTGTAAGATTAAAATTTATATCAGAAAAGTCCACTACTGCATCTATTTCGAGTGAAGGAATAAAATCTTTCTCCGTCAGGGTCTCACTTACAATCCTGTTAATACATTCCTCGAATGATAAAATATTTTTAGACTCCAGCTTCAGGCCAGCAGCCTGTTTATGCCCGCCAAAACCTGCAAGGAATTCCTTACAGCCGGTAAGGGCCTTGTATATGTCAACAGAGGGGATACTCCTCGCTGAACCTCTGGCAATGTTTCCTTCTATAGAAATAATAAATGTAGGCCTGTAAAAAGCCTCTGCAATCCTTGATGCTACAATACCAATAACACCCTGATGCCATCCCTCTGAGGAAAGCACTATAACAGGGCTTACACCCTTGCTATTAAGCTTGTAGATGGCCGCCTGATAAACATCTTCCTCTATCTGCTGCCTCTCTAAATTAAGTTTATCCAGCCATGATGATATGTCAAGCGCCTCATCCTCAGAATCGGTAAGCAGGAGCTTTATAACATCGTTAGAGTCAGAAACCCTCCCGGCCGCATTGATTCTCGGGATTATTGTGAATGACAGCAGACCTGGTTTAAGAACTTTACCCTCAATACCCGAAACCTTCTTCAAAGCCCTTAGTCCCGGCCTTATCCCATCCTCTATCAGCCTTAATCCTTCTTTTGCAATAAGCCTGTTTTCACCTGTAAGTGGTACAACATCAGCCATTGTGCCAAGGGCAGCAAGGTCTAAAAAATCGTGAATCGCGAATTGTGGATTGTGAACCGTGGCTAAGGCTTGGGCAAGCTTAAATGCTACGCCAGCACCTGATAGATCTGAGATTGAAGATTTATGATTGGAGATTTTAGGATTTACAATAACCAAAGCATCTGGAAGCAAAAACTCCTGAATCCTGTCACCCCCTCCCTTGCCCTCCCCCCTCGAGGGGGAGGGAATCTTTAGAGCCGCTATCCCCCCTTTGCCAAAGGGGGGTGAGGGGGGATTCTCATTCTGACTTCTGATTGGCTCATGGTGGTCGGTTATAATGACATCAATACCTTCTTTTTTACATAGAGCTGCTGCCTCAAATGATGTTATCCCGCAGTCAACAGTTATTATCAGGGCGGCGCCTGTCTGTTTTGCCTTTCTTACTGATGACAAGTTAAAACCATAGCCGTGCTCCATCCTGTTAGGTATAAAATAGTGGCTGTCTATTCCGAGCATCTTTAATGCCTTGAGGATTATTGCAGTGGCTGAAAGGCCGTCCACATCATAATCCCCATGAACAAGTACCTTCTCACCACTCGTTTTTGCAGTCAGTATTCTGTCAACAGCTATTTTCACCCCTTGTATATCAAACGGGTCGGAGAGTTGCGAGATGTGAGGGTTAAGGAAGGAGCTTATTTCCACGGGTGTCTTTATCCCCCTATTCATAAATATCTGAGCCAGAACAGGAGAAACAGACGCGGTTTTTGACAAATACGTTATATATTCAGGATTGGTCTTGTTGACAAGCCACCGTCTATGCATAATTGCATAAAAGCTTGGAGCATAGAGCATAGAGTTCAATCCTCTTAAACCTCTGCTTCACCCTATTATCTATTAGCTCTGTGCTCTTAGCTCTATGCTTTTTATTTCTTTGCAAACGGCCTTTTACCTCCCCATATCAGCACTACCGGGCTTGCAACAAATATGGAAGAATATGTCCCAACAATAACCCCCATTATCATGGCAAGTGAGAAGTCATGTAAGACCTCGCCGCCAAAGAAAAACAGCGCTATTGATGTAAAGAGGACAGTTGTAGAGGTTATTATTGTCCTTGATAAGACCTCATTAACACTACTGTTCATAACTGCCTCGATACTTTCCCTTTGCCTCAGCTTCAGGTTTTCTCTAATCCTGTCAAATACAACTACTGTATCTGTAAGGGAATAACCAGCAATCGTGAGAAGGGCAGTGACAAGAATGAGATTAATTTCCTTACCCATTATATAGAACAAACCGAGCACGGCAAGGACATCGTGAAATGTAGCAATGGTTGCACCAACACCAAACTTGAACTGAAATCTGAATGCAACATATACTAATATCCCTATAACTGCAAATGCGACCGCCTTTGCTGCATCTGCCTTCAGTCTTCCCCCAACCTTCGGCCCTATAACAGTAGTTGAATCAACCACATATTTGTTTTCCGGAAATTTCTGGCTGAGTATGCTTGTTATCGTCTCTGAACCCTTACCGAGTTCTTGCTCGCTTTTCTTAACCCTTATGAGTATCTTATTCACGCTCGGCAGGTCCTGGAGGTCAAAGTCCTTAAACCCTCCGCTTTCAAGAGCAAGCCTGACATCATGCAGTGCAACAGGGTTTTCAAACTTGAACTGTATAGCAGTTCCTCCTGCAAAATCTATCCCCAGGTTTGCACGGCCTGTTGCTATCTGTACCATCGCTATAATGCCGATAATAGATAGAATTCCAGAGAAGACAAAGGCTATATACCTTTTGCCGAGAAAATCTATATTTGGGTTTTTAATCAGTTCTATCATTTATTCTCCTTACAGGTCATTGATCTATATGCTCAGCTTCTTTAATTCGCGTTTGCTATTTATGATGTCGAAGACTGACTTTGTACCTATAAGTGCTGTAAAAAGATTTATTGCAACACCAAAACTTAGTGTCACAGCAAATCCCTTTATCGGCCCTGTGCCGAACTGAAATAGCACTGCTGCAGTTATCAAGGTTGTAACATGAGAGTCAAAAATCGTCCAGAATGCCTTGTTATACCCGGAATCAACTGCTGCCCGTGGAGTCTTACCTGCCCTGAGTTCATCCCTCATCCTCTCAAACATCAGGACATTCGAGTCAACTGCCATGCCAATAGCAAGTATTATCCCTGCAATGCCGGGAAGTGTAAGTGTCGCATTAAGTGATGCCATGGCACCGAGGAGGAGTATTATATTTAAAAGCAGTGCGAAGTCAGCAATTATACCTGAAAGCCTGTAGTAGAATATCATAAATAGTACAACTGCTATAGTGCCAATTATGCCTGCCATCTTTCCAGCCTCTATAGAATCCCTGCCGAGTGAAGGCCCCACCGTCACATTCTGGAGTATCTCCAGTGGGGCGGGAAGCGCACCAGCCCTTAATACAATACTGAGGTCCTTTGCCTCTTCCATCGTGAAATTTCCGGTTATCTGGGCATTCCCTCCCGATATCTTCTCCTGTATAACAGGGGCTGAATAAACAGCCTTGTCAAGGATTATCGCAAGCCTCTTTTTAACATTTGCCCCTGTTATCTCTTCAAATTTTTTTGCGCCATCAGTATTGAATGATAAAGAGACATAGGGTTCATTAAACCTTGAGTCAATGTTCACTTTTGCCTCACTTAAAAGATCTCCTGTAATGACCGCCTGTTTTTTCAGAAGGATCGGTATTTTTCTCACCGCACCTGTCTCTCTGTTAACCTTTTTCTCGAAGAGTATCTCATCATCTTCAGGGATTTTTTCAGCAAATTGTTTTAAAAAATTCTCTTCCTCGCCGGGTTCCATTGATTGAGGAATCTCAGCTGCTACCTTAGCTTCATCATCCACAAGCTTAAATTCAAGCTGGGCAGTCTTCCCGATCAGGTCAATAGCACGCTTTGGGTCTTTGACCCCCGGAAGCTGGACAACAATCTCGTTTTCACCCTGTCTGAGGATAGTCGGCTCTGCAACACCAAACTGATCAATCCTGTTACGAATCGTTTCGAGCGCCTGGTCAGCAGCGCCTTCCTTTATCCTGCGTGCTTCTTTGTCAGATATCCTGTAAACAAGCCTGCTCCCCGTCTCAACAGGTTTTAGCGAGGGATAATTATCCTCAACCACCTTTCTTGTTTCAACATTTGATGGACTTACTGTGATATTAAGCCCGCTTGTATTAACCTCGGCCGTTAGCTTTTTCTTTGCAAACAAGTCCCTTAACCTTGATGCATACCTATCCGTGGTTATTTCAACAGCCTTATCTCCTTCAACCTCGAATACAAGGTGCAGTCCTCCCTGGAGATCAAGGCCGAGTACAATACCTTTATTAGGCATGTTTTCCATCCACCAGTTAGGCATATACCTGAAGGCAGGGGTATTGGGTAGAAAAAAAACAACTGCAAGAATTAGGAACACGCTTATAAGGATTACTTTCCAGAGAACCTTTTTCTTCATTAAACCTCCGCTTCAGTCTCCTTCTGAAGGTGGTCTGAGTGCTGCGATATATGCCTTGCCAAATTTTACCTTCACATTTTCAGCAATCTTTAATGTAACAGTATTTGTACCGACAGCCTCTATAATACCATAAACGCCGCCTGATGTGATAACCTTATCTCCTTTTTTTAGTCCCTCTATCATTTTTTTGTGTTCCTTAGACCTCTTCTGTTGCGGTCTTATAAGCAGGAAATAGAAGATGACGAATATAAGAATAAAGGGGATAAAACTAGTAAACATCCCTCCAGCGCCCTGCCCAGCGCCTCCCTGCTGGCCTGGACCCATTGCATGAGCAATATCTATTATATCTATAAGCATCTGACACCTCCGGAATTTTCTGATAATATACCTGCTTTTTATACTTTTTATCAACACAAATTGCAATTCAGACAGTGGGGAAAAGAAAAGCTGGTATAAATCCCGTCTTTGCCAAATTTTAGAATTCTACGACGAGGTCATT
>PEUB01000077.1 GCA_002780895.1 Nitrospirae bacterium CG02_land_8_20_14_3_00_41_53 | reverse complement strand
AGTGGTAAGAGAAACATTACTTCCTAAAAAGAGATGTGAGGAAGATAACCATGATGCCAATCGTAAGTGAAGAGTCTGCTACATTGAATGTGTACCAGTGGAATTTACCTATCGAGAAATCTATGAAATCAACAACTTTTCCGTAAAGTATCCTGTCTATAAGATTTCCTATTGCACCGCCGAGAACAAGGGAAAGTCCGAAATAGCTATACTTGCTTGTAAGCAGTAGCCATATAACAAAGATTATAGCTAATACAGATATTCCAATAAAGAAGACGCTGCCAAAATTTCTAAACATCCCGAACGCAGCACCTGTATTTCTGACAATCACTAAATGCAGAAAAGGGAATATTTCTATAGAATCAGAGGGGGTTAAATAGCTGATAACAAGATATTTTGTTATTTGGTCTATCGCTATTATAGATAAGACAATAAGCAATACATATACAGACTTCCTCATTATTTATTAAAAATAACCTTGTAACACCTCTCGCAGATTTCAGGTGCCTCTGTAAACATACCAACGCTTTCACTCCAGTTCCAGCACCTTTGACATTTTGCACCCGGTGCCATCTCAACCTTAATCTCAAGTCCCTCCACCTCTGTGCTTTTATAAGAGTCACCAGGGCTTTTATCTATAATCTCCACTGCCGAGACGATAAAAAAGGCAGATAAGAAATCTTTGTATTCTGAAATAAGGGTATTATATTTCTGAGGACAATAGAGTATTATCTTTGCCTCAAGGGAATTTCCTATGAACCTCTCTGCCCTCTTTATCTCGAGTGCCTTATTTACTTCGTTCCTTAGTACGAATAGATCATCCCACTTTTTTCCAAGCTCCTGATCAAAATATTTTTCATCGACCTCTGGAAATGAAGCAAGGAATACAGAATCCTCTGTATTCTGTTCTCTGTTTCGTATGCTCTGCCAGACCTCTTCTGCAGTGAATGAAAGTATCGGCGCCATTAATCGTGTCATTGTTGATAATATCTGGCAAATGACCCATTGAGCTGCACGCCTCTCTGCAGAATCCGATTTGAATGTATAGAGTCTGTCTTTCAGGACATCAAGATAAAAAGAACTCATATCAACAACACAGAAATTGTAAATGTCATGAAAAACCTCATGGAAGTCAAATTTTTCATAAGCCGATATAACCTTCTTTGTAAATGTCTGTAATCTGCTCATGGCCCATCTGTCTATTTCCAGCAGGTCATTGCTGTAGTCCTTGTAATCAAAATCATAGATGTTCCCGAGTAAAAACCTGCATGTGTTCCTTATCTTTCTGTATGCTTCTGTAAGCCTGTCGATTATCTCTTTTGATATCCGTATATCATCCCTGTAATCTTCTGCCGAAACCCATAATCTCAATATTTCTGCGCCATTAGTTTTTATGACCTCCTGCGGTGCAACAACATTGCCGAGAGATTTAGACATCTTCTTGCCCTGGCCATCGACAACAAACCCGTGTGTGAGCACTGTCCTGTAAGGGGCCTTGCCCCTTGTGCCTACTGATGCAAGGAGTGAGCTCTGAAACCATCCCCTGTGCTGGTCACTTCCCTCAAGATACATGTCAGCAGGCCAGGAAAGTCTGTCATCCACCTCCATAACAGCAGCGTGGCTGACCCCTGAGTCAAACCAGACATCGAGTATGTCCGTCTCTTTTAAAAATGAAGCGCTGCCACATTTTTTGCATTTATACCCTGGTGGTAATAATTCCTCCGTCTTTTTCATAAACCATATATCAGCGCCATGGGCTTCAACTAAACTGACTATACCTGACAGCACATCATGGTCTGTCACAAATTCTTCACATGTTTCGCATTTAAGAAGGGTGATTGGCACACCCCATGCCCTCTGCCTTGATACACACCAGTCAGGCCTGTTCGCAACCATCCCTTGAATCCTATCCTTTCCCCATTTAGGAATCCACATAACATTATTTATCTCTGAGAGTGATTTTTCTCGAAGGTTATTCCTTTCCATTGATATGAACCACTGTTCAGTCGCCCGGAAGATAACAGGCTTTTTACACCGCCAGCAATGGGGGTAAGAATGCGTGACCTTTTCTTCTTTTATCAGCGCATTTTTATTTTTAAGTATATCTATGATTTCTGCATTTGCTTTAAATACAAATTTCCCCTGCAGAGGTGAGGCTTGCTCATCACCAACGAATTTAAACTTCCCATGATCGTCCACCGGCGCATAAATATCAAGGCCATATTTCAATCCGATCTTATAGTCATCTTCTCCATGACCGGGTGCAATGTGGACAATACCAGTTCCCTCATCAAGAGATACAAATTCCCCTGATACTGCCTTTGATTTCCTCTGAATAAAAGGATGGAGCGCATTCAAACCTTCAAGGTCTTTACCTGTTTTTTTTGCGATAACGTTTCCATTAAGGCCGATTTTCTCTTTTAGTGCTTCGACCCTTCCTTCAGCAACAATATAAACTTCACCATTATTTTTAAAAGCTACATAATCAAAATCCGGATGGAAAGCAATAGCCAGATTTGCGGGAAGGGTCCACGGAGTAGTAGTCCATATGAGCACAAACATTTTTTTCCCCTTAAGGGTAGGGAAAAACTTATTAGTATTTTCTTCATCAAGTGCAAATTTAACAAATATAGATGGAGATTCTTTATCAGCATATTCAACCTCAGCCTCAGCGAGTGCTGTAATACATGAAGGGCACCAATGCACCGGCTTTTTACCTTTATATACGTATCCAGCCTCTATAAATTTACAGAACTCTCTTACAATCGCTGCCTCATATGTATATGTCATGGTCAGATAAGGATTCTGCCAGTCGCCAAAAACCCCCAACCTTTTGAATTCATCTCTTTGAATGTCAACGAACTTTGCTGCGTATTCCTTGCAGAGTTTTCTCTTTTCGAGGATATCAAACTTATCTTTCTTATCACCCAGATTTTTGTCAACCTGTAGTTCTATTGGCAAGCCGTGGCAGTCCCAGCCAGGAACATAGGGAGAATAAAAGCCCCTCATTGACTTGTATTTGACGATAATATCCTTGAGTATCTTATTCAATGCATGGCCAATGTGTATGTGACCGTTTGCATAAGGAGGACCGTCATGAAGGATGTAATGCTCACTGTTTTTTCTATTTTCCTGCAGCTTCTCATATATCTTTTTCTCTTCCCAGAACTTCATTATCACAGGTTCTTTCTGGATAAGATTTGCCTTCATTGGAAAGTCAGTCTTTGGAAGATTCAGTGTATCTTTGTAGTTCATTAACATATTATTTCAACAGTTGCATTAACTTGCTATTATTGACAGGGCAGATGTGCTGAAAAAGGCCGTCCAGCGACTCCTTAGAGACCTTTTGCAAGGCCAGCCAGCCTCTATCCACACACTTCGTGAGATTTGCAGTCATGTGTATCATAATAATTTCTTGTCGCTTTGACGGGGTTTTTCAGCATGTCTGCCCTGTCTTTTTTGTAACGTTTAGGTTATCTTGCAATTTACTCCCTTACTTCTCCTCTGCTTTTTCTTTTTTCTGTGCTTCACGTTCTGCGATTATTTTTTGTGTTAAATGGGCAGGTAATTCCTCATAATGTAAAAATTCCATTGAATAAAACCCTCTGCCTGAAGTAAGACTATGTAGCTGGTTTGCATAGGTAAGCATTTCAGACATAGGTACAAGGGACGTTATCTTTTGATTTCCCCCAGCCTGAGGTTCAACCCCTTGAACTCTACCCCTTTTCGAATTCAGGTCTCCTATTACAGAGCCAAGGGTATCATCCGGGGTTATAACCTCAACCTGCATTATCGGTTCAAGCAATACAGGCTTCGCATCCTGAATTGCCTTTTTTAATGCCATAGAGCCGGCTATCTTAAATGCCATCTCGGACGAATCTACTGTATGATAGGAGCCGTCATAAAGTTTTACCTTTAAATCAACAATTGGATAGCCTGCAATTACACCTTCATGCATTGTCTCTATAATCCCTTTTTCTACAGCAGGGATATACTGCCTCGGTATCGAACCTCCGACAATCTTATCTACAAACTCATATCCTCCACCCCGCGGAAGAGGCTCTATTTCTATATAGCAATCACCATACTGTCCCCGGCCTCCTGACTGCTTCTTATATCTTCCCTGTGCCCGTGTCAAAACCTTGATTGTCTCTTTATAAGGGACCTTGGGGGTTTTCATCACAACCTCGACTCCAAATTTCCTTTTCAGCCTTTCGAGGGTAACCTCAAGATGTACCTGTCCCATTCCGGAAAGCAGCATCTCCTTTGTCTCTTCATCCCTTTGAAACCTCAGTGTTGGATCCTCTTCGAGTATCCTGTGAAGACTTGTGCTCACCTTGTCCTCGTCCCCTTTACTCTTAGGCGCTATTGCATAAGAGATTATAGGGTCAGTAAATTTTACCTTTTCAAAAACAATTGGATGTGACTCATCAGAGAGTGTATCCCCAGTATATGTCTCTTTGAGTTTTGCAACAACACCTATTTCGCCAGGGCCGATTGTCTGCGCTGACACCTGTTTTTTGCCCATAAGATAAAAGACCTGGCCTATCCTCTCCTTTGCGCCAGTTGTTGCATTAAGGATATTCGAGTCAGCCCTGAATATGCCGGAATATACCCTGAATATAGAAAGCCTTCCTGCATAAGGATCTGCTATTGTTTTAAATACATAAGCTGACAATGGTTCTGTCTTCAACGGCTTTCTCTCAATCTCTTTTCCATCCTTCGGGTTTTTACCCCTGATAGGTGATATTCGTACCATTTCAGATGGTGATGGAAGGCAGAGGAGTACAGTATCAAGAAGCTGCGGCACTGCTATATTCCTGATTGCAGAGCCGCACGTGACAGGTATGAACCTCTTTGTTAATGAGCCTTCTCTGACCCCTTTAATAATCTCATCGTCCGAAAGCATGCCTCCTTCAAGGTACTTCTCGAGTAATGTATCATCGGATTCAGCAATTTTTTCTACAAGTTTTCTCCTGTATTCCTCAACCTCAGCAAGTATTTCAGCAGGAATATCAGATTCTTCTGCCTTTCCATTATTGAACTTAAACGCCTTCATCTTTATCAGGTCAACAATTCCTGTAAAACTATCCCCTGAGCCTATTGGTACCTGGAGGGGTAATGCCTCTGTTCCAAAAGCCTTTTCGAGTTCTCCTACCGCCCTAAAAAAATTTGCGGTTTCCTTATCCATTTTATTTATAAATACAACCATTGGCACCTCAAATTCGGATGCGTACTTCCATATCTTTTGCGTTTCAGCCTTAACACCTGAGATTGCACTAACTATTACAATTGCTCCATCAACTGCGCGTAAGCACCCTCTCGTATCCTCAAGAAAATTAATAAACCCCGGGGTGTCTATCAGATTAATCCTGTGACCATTCCAGCCGCAGAAAGCAATGGAAGAAGTAATTGTTATCTTCCGCGCTATCTCCTCAGGCTCATAATCTGTTGTTGTCGTTCCGTCCTCGACATTGCCAAACCTGTCTGTTGAGGCGGAATCAAAAAGCATTGCTTCAACAAGTGTGGTCTTGCCGGCACCTCCATGTGCAACCACAGCTATATTGCGTATTTTGTCTACCTCAAGACTTGCCATAAATCCCCCCTCTATTTAAGTTATTTAGTCTACCACAGTGTTGCATTTTAACATATCAGGTCTTGAAGAGACCAATATTTTTAGATTTTTTATCAAGGGAGGGGAACTTACTCACTTGAAATGAGAAAGAACCAAAATTTTCTTTTTGTGATATATAAATTAGATGTGTATATTAAGATGTGTATATTAAGGAAAAAAACAGAAATAACTGGAGTGTAGTCATGAAAAAAAAGAAGATAGAGAAACTTACTGGATGACAAGATTTCTTAGCCCCATAATTGCCATAACTATATTTGTGTCTTTTTTCAGACTCGGTTCTGTAACGCTCTTCGATGTTGATGAGGCTGTGTTTGCAGAGGCAGCAAAGGAGATGGTAGAAAGCGGCAACTGGATAACACCGACTTACAATGGAGAAAACCGATATGATAAACCGATATTATTTTACTGGCTTATCGCAGCCTCTTATAAGGTTTTTGGTATAAATGAATTTGCAGCAAGGTTCCCATCTGCAATTGCCTCACTTTTACTTGTTCTGTTGGTTTTCTTTTTTGTAAGACACTTCCGCGGGGAAAAAGATGCTTTTTACGCAGCAATTTCATTGGTTCTATCCATATATTTCCTTGCATATTCCCGTGCAGCAGTTACTGACATGGCTATGACCCTGTTTATCACCATTTCCATATTTTCTTTTTTTCTCTCACTTAATAAAAAAAGATATTATATTTATGGGTTCTATCTATTTTCAGCTCTGGCCTGTCTGACAAAGGGGCTTGTTGGAATAGTCTTCCCTTTTAGTATCGCTGTAATTTATGTCTTAACTGCTGAAGGACTATCAGGTATTAAAAAGGTATTCAGTCTAAAAGGTATTATCCTTTTCATGATTGTCGCAGCGCCCTGGTATATCGCAGAGTACATAATCAATGGTGAAGATTTCATCCAGCAGTTCTTTATAAAACACCACTTCAAAAGATATACAGGGGTCATATCAGGGCATAAGGGTCCTGTGTATTATTTCATCCCCGTATTGATCATAGGGTTATTCCCATGGATTGCATTTCTGCCTGCTGGAATTAGAAATGTTTTCAAAGAAAAGGACAGACTGAATTCGTTTGCCTTTATATGGCTTGCCTCTATATTTATATTCTTCTCACTTTCGACAACAAAGCTTCCTAACTATCTCCTTCCTGCAATACCCGCTGCATCTATACTTATTGCCTCTGGCATGACAGCGCAAAATAAGAAATGGCGGCAATACTCAAATCTATTTATGGCAATTATATCGGTACTGATAGGTATTATCTTTTTGATTTCAAAAAGGTATCTTTCTAAAATTGGGATTCCTGATACTGACTGGACGCTTTTAATAACTGCAATAATGACGGTGATAGCCATCCTGAGTTTTTATTCTATTTTTGCTAAAAAAGAACTTTATGGCTTTATATCTGTCCTTGTGGTTGCCTTTCTTTTTTTATTTATAGCAAAAGGATTACCTATCGCAAACCAGTATCTTCAAGGTACACTTTATAAATACAGTCTGTATGCAAAGGAAAGGCTTCACGATGATGAGAAGATAATTACTTACAGGATAAACAATCCAAGTATTGTATTTTATTCAGAACATAAGATAATAAATGTAAGGGATAAGGATGAATTAATAACTTTTATGAAAAATAGCAAACATGCCATTGCCATTACAAAGACCAAGGACGTTGAAGTTTTAAAAAAATTAGGTTTTAATTTATTAGAGAAGGATGAAAAATATGCAATTTTTGAGAGAAAATAGATTTACAATCACAGGACTTCATGAACAAATTTAGAGACAAATTCCCAAGTATCCCTGACAGGATATCAGGCATTGCGGAGCTGGCATATAACCTCTGGTGGAGCTGGCATCCGGCAGCAAGGATGCTCTTTAAAATATTGAATCGAGCTACGTGGAAGGAAAGCGGCCATAATCCTGTAAAGATGTTAGGAGAGCTTCCTGTAGAAATTTTAAAATCAGCCGCGAGTGACCCTGAGTATTTACATCAGCATGATGTTGTGTATGCAAGGTTTCGCGAGGATATTGAGTCAAGGGTATGCTGGTTCTCGGAAAATATTACTGATCCTGAATGTTTACCGATTGCCTATTTTTCCGCAGAGTATGGACTGCATCATTCCCTACCTTTTTATGCGGGTGGATTGGGTTTTTTAGCCGGTGATTATATCAAGGAGTGCAGCGACCTGGGTGTGCCTATGGTGGCAGTAGGTTTTATGTATCCAGAAGGTTATTTGCATCAGAAAATTCGCATGGACGGCTGGCAGGAAAATCCGGATGAAATCCTCGACAGGGATGCTGCCCCGATTGTAAGAGTGCTCAATGAAAAAGGTGAACAGCTTGTTGTCAAGGTCCCTTTTATTGATCCTCCAATCTATGTAGCTGTATGGAAGATAGCTGTAGGCCGTATATCCCTGTACTTAGTTGATACGGATATTGAGATGAACGACCCATGGAACAGGTCAATAGCTTACCATCTTTATATCGGAGACATTGAGCAGCGTCTGCGTCAGGAGATAGTTCTTGGCATCGGCGGCAGTGAGGTTTTAAATACCATTGGCATCAAGCATTCCGTATTGCACTTGAATGAAGGACATTGTGCATTTGCTCTATTGGAACGGATCAGGGAAAAGATAGAAGAAGGGATGAGTTTTGAAAAAGCGGCAGAACAGGTGCGTAATACCTCAATTTTTACTACTCATACTCCTCTCCCTGCCGGGCATGATGTTTTCCCTTTTAATCTCATTGAGAAATATTTCGGTAATTACTGCCAGCTCATTGGTCTCAACCGTGAAGATTTTCTACATCTTGGCATAAACCCGAAAGAACCTGCAGCAGGATTTAATATGACTGCATTTTCACTCAGGATGTCAAACTATCATAATGGTGTAAGCAGGAAGCACGGCGAGGTTGCACGACACATGTGGCAGGCACTCTGGCCTGACAAGAAAGAAGAGGATGTGCCTATTGATTCAATCACTAACGGAATTCATATCCCTACCTGGATAGAACCGAAAATGGAACTCCTCTTTAATAAGTACCTGGGACCCAATTGGCTTGAAGATCACGACAAACAAGTTATCTGGGAACGAGTTAATGATATACCAGACCAGGAATTATGGCAGCTTCATTATTGGTTGAAGATTAAACTGATCAACTTTATTCGAGAACAGGCACGTAGGCGCTGGATAGAAAATCGTGTTAATCCGATCAACATTATTACCGGTGGTACATTGCTTGACCCACTGACGCTTACTATCGGCTTCGCCCGACGCTTTGCTGCCTATAAAAGGGCAGACCTAATATTTCACGACCTCGATCGCCTCAAAAAACTCCTGAACACTCGGTGGCGCCCTGTACAGATAATATTCGCTGGGAAGGCTCATCCGGTAGATGATGACGGTAAAAGAATACTACAGCGAATATTTAATCTTGCCCAAGACCCTTCTCTGGGCGGAAGAATTGCTTTTGTCGAAAACTATGATGAACAACTGGCACAATACATGGTTCACGGAGTTGACCTCTGGCTCAATAATCCAATACCACCCTCAGAAGCATGCGGTACAAGCGGAATGAAAGCCTCACTGAACGGTGTCCCTCACCTGAGCATTCTCGACGGCTGGTGGATAGAAGGGTTTAATGGTAAAAACGGCTGGGCCTTTGGTGGAGACACAGGTAATGATGTTAAGGATTCAGAGGCAATTTATAACATCCTTGAGAAGGAAGTGATCCCGCTATACTACAGGTTGGGAGATGACGGCATTCCCCACGATTGGGTTAAGGTTATGAAAGAGGCAATGAAGAGTACTGCCCCTGTGTTCAGTGCCCGCAGGATGGTAAAGGAATATATAAATAAGTTTTATCAAAATGCACTTAAATCTGCCTCTGAATGAATATGGCCTTACTAACCCTCCTCTTTAAGTAATTTATACTCTATGCTATCAACAAGCGCCTGATAGGACGCCTCAATAATATTCTCTGAGACCCCGACAGTGCCCCATCTTTTCTCTTCGTCACCTGACTCAATAAGTACCCTCACCCTGGCAGAAGTGCCCTTCCCTGCTGTAAGGACACGAACCTTATAGTCATGGAGACTCACTTCTTTAAGTTCAGGATAGAACTTATCGAGTGCCTTTCGCAGGGCATTATCAATTGCGTTAACAGGGCCGTTTCCTGTTGCTGCGGTGTGTTCAACGCGACCGCCAACCTTTACCATTATTGTTGCCTCGCTGATAGGGTCCTCTCCCTCTCTTCTCTTCTCAACTATAATCCTGAAACCTATAAGGTCAAAGAATCTCTTATGGAGGCCGAGGGCCTTCCTCATCAGGAGTTCGAATGATGCCTCTGCTGCCTCAAACTGAAAACCCTCATTCTCAAGATTCTTCAAGGTACTGACAATATCCTGTAACTGTGGAGAATCAGGGTCAAGGTGGATTCCGAATTCCTCCGCCTTTCTTAATATGCTGCTCCTGCCTGCAAGGTCTGATATCAAGACCCTCCGGGAATTACCGACAAGATCGGGCCTAATATGTTCATATGTTTCAGGTCTTTTCCTTACTGCGCTCACATGGATACCGGCTTTATGTGCAAAGGCGCTGTCTCCGACAAAAGGCTGTCTCTTGAAATGTCTTAGATTGGCTATCTCGTTCACAAACCTTGATACATCCCTCAGCCTCCTTAGCTGTTCAGCAGTGATGCAACTCATTTCGCGTTTAACCTGGAGATTGGGAATTACCGAGCACAGGTTTGCATTACCGCATCTTTCACCAAGTCCGTTGATCGTACCCTGCACATGTGATGCACCGCCCTCAACCGCGATTATAGAATTTGCAACAGCACACTCTGAATCATTATGTGCATGGATGCCGAGAGGTGTATGCACATCTTTCACTATGTCATTTATAATATTTTTAACATCGGCAGGAAGTGTTCCTCCGTTTGTATCACAGAGTATAAGGCAGTCTGCACCGGCATCCTGCGCTGCAAGAAGACATTTCAGAGCAAATTGAGGATTATGCTTATAACCATCAAAGAAATGTTCTGCATCAAAAAAAACCTTCCCGGCATTTTTTTTAAGATAGGCAACTGAATTATGAATAATATCAATGTTCTCATCGTATGATATCTTCAGCGCCTCTTTCACATGGAAATCCCAGGTCTTTCCAAAAATAGTAATAATCCTTGACCTTGAATCGAGAAGTGCTTTTATATTAGCATCATCATCTGCTTTGTGTTTAGTACTGTGTGTACTCCCGAATGCAACTATCTTTGAGTTTTCAAGTCCGAGTTTTCTTACCTTCTTAAAGTATTCCATATCCCTCGGGTTAGAGCCAGGCCAGCCGCCTTCTATATAATGCACCCCGAGTTCATCAAGCTTCTCTGTAATCCGAAGTTTATCCTCGACAGAAAACGAGATATCTTCTGTCTGGGCCCCGTCCCTCAATGTCGTATCATAAATTTCTATCTGGCGCATGATTATTTGCCTTCTCCAAGCTCAAATGCATCGTGCAGTACCCTGACCGCAAGTTCAGTATATTTTGTATCTATAATGCAGGAAACTTTTATTTCTGATGTGCTAATCATCATAATGTTTATACCATGTTTCGCGAGTGTCTCAAACATCTTTGCTGCGACACCTGAGTGGGTCCTCATGCCAACACCTATAATGGAGACCTTTGCTATATCCTCCCTGAGGACAACATCTTTTGCTCCGAGCTCAGCAACAATCTCCTTAGTGATTTTAAGTGCCTTCTTGCTATCCGTCTCAGGGACTGTAAAGGATATATCCGTTGATTTTCCGTCACTGCTTATATTCTGCACAATCATATCAACAACGATATTTGCACCTGCAATCGCATTAAAAAGTTTTGCTGCAATACCTGGTCTGTCATGAACTGCTATTGCAGTTATTTTCGCCTGATTTTTGTCATAGGCAACACCTGACACTATAACCTTTTCCATCTCTCTGTCCTCCTTAACAACAAGTGTACCAGGATTATTATTGAAACTCGACCTGACCACAACCGGAACCCCATATTTCTTTGCAAATTCAACCGACCTCGTCTGGAACACTTTTGCACCAAGGCTTGCAAGCTCAAGCATCTCATCATACGAAATCTTATCGAGTTGTCTTGCGTCAGGCACTATACCGGGGTCCGTGGTATAAACGCCGTCAACATCCGTATAAATCTCGCAGAGGTCTGCCTCAAGTGCTATTGCAACAGCGACTGCTGTGAGGTCAGACCCGCCCCTTCCGAGGGTTGTAACATCAGATGTCTCTGTTATGCCCTGAAATCCCGCAATAACAGGTATTATCCCTTTATCTAATGCCTTCCTTACCCGTTCTCCGGTTATCATTTCGATCTTTGCCTTTGTATGGACGTCATCTGTGATAATCCCCACCTGTCTGCCTGTAAAAGACATTGATTTAAAGCCGAGTTCATTTATTGCAATTGCTGTAAGCGCAGCGCTTATCCGTTCCCCGGATGAAAGCAGTAGATCCATTTCACGCTCAACGGCATTCGAAGATATCTGATTTGCAAGCCCAATAAGCTTATCTGTCTCTCCCGACATTGCAGAGACAATAACAACAACATCATTACCCTGCCTCTTTGTTTCAGCAACTCGTTCTGCAACTGCCCTTATCCTCTCTATGTTCCCAACAGATGTACCGCCATATTTTTGCACAATCAGCATTAACTTAAGACCTCCTCTAATATTTTGTAATATAACATGTAAAAATACCAAACTCAAACCCTTTCTTCCCGGTCGAGAAAATCCCTTGACACCGCAAGGGTTTTAATCAATAATTAGACCATTCAAACCCTTATCTAACTTATATCTCCCCTCCCTTGATGGTCTACGACTCGTAGAGGAGGGGCAAGGGGAGTTAGCTTTTGAAGACCTCCGCCGAGAACTCCTCTCCAGAAAATACAGCTATAAAACTGTAAACCCCGCACCATTGTCAGACATCATTAGCTTTAGATTGATAGCATTCAGAATTACTATTTTATGTATCTGTATCTCTACAAAAAAGGAATAATTACTCATAAATCCTTTCCTCAGGGGGATATTGCAAATGGGGTAATAACCATAAATAAGGCAGCATTGCAGGATAAAATAACAGTTTTATTTCCATTCAATCCGGCATTTGTCGAGAAAATCCGTGCCGTTGCAGGCCGCAGATGGCATCCGGAAGAAAAATACTGGAGCTTTCCGGATGATAATGGAACTCTGGAGAAGATTCTTGAAGCCTTTAAGGATGAAGAGATCCAGATAGACCCCGCACTTTCTATAAGTGCGAGGGTAGACCCTGCCCTGCAAGCTGAGCTTTCAAATTCTTCTATCAGACAAAACCCCACTTTAGCAAAACCTTCTCACTTCCCCACTTTGGAAAAGGGGGGCGAGGGGGGATTTTCCGATAAAAATAATTCCACAATCGTTATAGAACACAATTTTGAGGACCTACGTAGAGAACTTGTCTCAAGGAAATACAGCTACAAAACAGTCAAAGGATATATTTATTACAATAGGGACTTTCTAAGTTTCATTAAGAAGGAGACTGCCGATGTTCGGGAAAGCGACATAAAGGATTACCTCGTATATCTCGCCGAAGAGAAGGAATCCGCGACTGCTACACTCAACCAGGCGATAAATGCTCTCAAGTTCTACTACGGAGGGATGTGGAACCGATCTTCGGTATATTCAGGAATTACTTGGACATGCGAGCAGCAAGACGACTGAAATCTACACCCATGTGAGTACTATGAGCATAGGCAGAATAAGAAGCCCTTTGGATAACCTGGATATTGAAGGAGGTGATAGAGGCAAAAGAAATGAAGAGGAAGGAGAAGCCGCTCTGCGGCCAGAAGTGAAATAACCGCACCGTGGTGCAACTTTCATTCTATTTTTCGGACAAAAGTTGTACCTGAGTGCAATTGTGAACGAGATACGCAAAATGTCGCTTCGCTCCATTTCGCCCGTTATATGAAATGGCGGCGAGGAAAATAAGTTAGGAGGCACCGACAATGAGACCGATACGGACAGTAGTAACGCAAGTAATATGGATGTTGCTAATCTTCGCTTATTGCGAGGCTGAAGCGGCAGATAAAAAGGAATGGGTAAAGCTGACCGATTGCCAGTATGTGGCGCAGAAATACAACGACGGAGACAGTTTTGGTGTCAAGTGCGGCACTGACGAGTATATTTTCCGGCTATATTTTGTCGATGCGCCTGAGACCAATTTGCGCTATGCGGAGCGCACACGTGAGCAGAGCGAGCACTTTGGAGTAACATTGGACGAGACCATGAAGGCTGGAGTAAAAGCGAAGGAGGCCGTACGCGATATTTTGCAAAAACCTTTTGTCGTGTGGACGCGTTGGGCTACTGCACAAGGCGAAGCAGGGTGCTGCGATACTATGGATTCATCGAGATTGATGGGAAGGGGCTTGCGGAGATTCTGGTCAGCATGGGATTGGCACGGACAAAGGGCGTGATTGTAAAATTGCCGACTGGCGAGAAATCGAAAGTGTACGTGGAGCGCCTTCAGGCACTGGAGAGCGACGCACAGCAGCGGGGCATTGGGATTTGGGCAGGTTCTAAAAAATAGAAAAGGGACTTCGCCGCCGCATTCAAATAACACGCTGCAAAAGACTAACGGACAAACCCTTCGGGCTTCTTTTGCAACGGGAACGTTATCTGCTCAGTGCGGGCAGGAAGGAGTTAGATAAAATGAATTTAAAATTAATTCAACAGATTCATTCAAATATGGAATCTAAAAGCACCGAAGAATTGCTTAAAATATGGGAGGGAAATAATAAAGAACAATATTCCGAAGAGGCATTTGAAGCTATAAAACAATTACTCATAGAACGAGGCGCAGCACTTCCTCCTCAGAAAAAAGTAGTAAGAGTAGGAAATATGGAAGAGATAAAAATTGAAGGCATTCAAAAAAAATCTTTTAGATCAGCTAAGAAATGGAACATTATTCTTACTCAAAATCAAGCTGAGTTTATTGGATTAAAAAAAGGGCAGCATTTTGTCATTCAAAGAGGACAATCTGAATCTAATATTAAATTCAGTAGTGGTTTTTCATCACATTATAATGTTGTCGTCAAGGATAATTATAAGAATGTAAAGCTACTATTATCAGGTAAAGACCGCATATTACTCGAAACTTGTGAGACCAAAGGGGGTCAGACTTGTTTATTGACATTTGTAATACAAAAGACGTCAAACCTAAATAACACAAGAAAATAAAAAATGTGTTCTCCTATTTAAAGATGCCTGCAACTGGCGGCTAACAACAAGCCAAAAAAGACATGAGAAGTCCTTTTACTTTATCAGCTTTTAATTTGTTATAATTGCTATAACCGATTAGAAAGGGAGGCGTCGATGAGTAAAAAGGAATTACTTATAAACGAGATTGAGCAAGTTCCAGAGCCTTTTCTTGATGAAGTGTTGGACTTCGTCCACTTTCTAAAGACAAAGATAATAAAGGAAAGACTTGACATTGCCATCGCAAGCGAGTCTTCTCTCAAGAAAGATTGGCTAAGACCAGAGGAAGATGAGGCGTGGCAAAGTTTGTAAAAGGCAATGTCGTTGTTGTTCCTTTCCCTTTTTCTGACTTAACCCAAGCCAAAAGACGTCCTGCCTTAGTCATTTCAAAATTAGAGGGTGATGATCTGATTCTTTGCCAGATAACCAGTCAATCTATTGAAGACACTTATGCAATCTCACTTAATGATAAAGACTTTGAAACTGGAAGTCTAAAACAGCCAAGTAACATAAGACCTAACCGTATATTTACGGCAGATAGTCATATTATTCTCTATAAAGTTGGCAATCTTACAGTCATCAAGCTCAATGAGATTATTGAAAAGGTAGTTGAAATTATACGGAAATGATAAAAGACTTTTCTGTGTCTGCAACGGACGGCTAACACATTGCAAAAGACTAACGTCCAAACCTTTAGGGCTTCTTTTGCAACGGAACACGTTATCGTACATGTGCCAAACATCTGCCGCCGATTTGAAAGGATATTTTGATTGAAATATCGAATTGAATATTCCCCAGACACCGAAGATCATTTTCGCATCCTTACAACGCGCCAGCAGGTGACTGTTCTTGACACAGTTGAAGGACAACTGCAATATCAGCCTGCTGTTGAAACAAGGAATCGTAAACCTATGCGTCCTAATCCAATCGCTCCGTGGGAGTTGCGAATCGGCAATCTCCGCGTTTATTATGATATCGAAGATGATCCGGAACATGTTGTTTATATCCGAGCCATTGGAATCAAAGAGAGAAATAATGTTAGAATTGGGAAAGAGGTGATAAAATTATGAAAACCGTTGAATTTGCTAAGGCTACACTGCCTCTGTCAAATTACGCAAAAAAGGTTAAAAAGGAACCGTTTATTATTATGAAAGGAGGCAAACCAGTGGCGGCCTTGGTAAGGATAACCAATGCAGATGTGGAAACCGTGTCCTTAAGCAACAATCCGAAGTTTATTGCTTTAATCGAACGGTCAAGGTCGAGACAGAAATCTGAAGGTGGAATTTCTACAGAAGAAATGCGTCGGCGGCTTGAAAAACCAAAACGTTTGGCACACGTCCGATAACACAGTCTAAAAGATTAGCATCCAAATCCCGCCATCGGCGGGACTTTTTTTAGCCGAGAACGTTATTTATTCATTGCGGGCGGGGAAGGAAGATTTTCCAGGGCATCAGTGCCCTTTAATGAAATACTCCATTAGCTTATACCCTTCCTCAAAAACTAATATATCTTTTCTTCCAGTAATCGATTCATCAAATGCAACACCTTCATTTTTCCTCTTAATGCGGCTATCGTATATTACAAAAGGCACAGGTTCATCTGTGTGGGTTCTGACCTCTATCGGTGTTGCATGGTCAGGCAGAAGAAGTATCCTGTATTCATCAAAGGATTCTATACCTCTAAGGACTGTACCTACCACAAGTGCATCAAAATCTTCTATAGCCTTTACCTTATCATTATAATTACCTGAATGGCCTGCCTCATCGGGCGCCTCGACATGAATATAAGCAAGGTCAACCTTCTCGAGAGCCTTCAAAGCTGCCTCTGCCTTTCCGACATAGTTAGTATCTAAATACCCGGTAATACCCGGGACTCCAAGTATCTCAAATCCAGCATATATGCCAATCCCTTTCATAAGGTCAACAGCAGAAACAAGTGCACCATCAAGCGAATATTTCTGTCTGAAGGTTGGAAGACTCAGCTTCTTGCCCTGTCCCCAGAGCCATATACTATTAGCAGGTTTATCACCTCTTTTTATCCTCTCCCTGTTAACAGGATGGCTTATAAGGATGTCAGTTGATTTGAGCATTAAACCCCTCAACACATCTTCTCCATCTCCAACAGGAAGATAGTCGGTTATATCCTTACCCGTAATATCATGAGGTGGAATGCATTCATTATTCAATGCACCGGAAGACCATACCATAATATGCCTGTAGCTCACTCCTGCATAGAAACTGATCTGTTCTGTACCTATTCCCCTGTTAATGTCATTAATAAGCTCCCTTGCATCTTCTGTTGTTATATGACCACCGCTGTAATCTTCCATAACAGCCTTTGTCTTGTCTTTGTTAAATTTGAGGGTAACCAGGTTACACCTGTATGCCACATCATCTCTTTCTAATTTGATTCCTATACTGGCTGCTTCAAGCGGTGCTCTGCCTGAATAAAACTCCATGGGGTTATAGCCGAGGATGTTCAGACTAGCAATGTCTGAGCCTGGATGAAACCCTGCCGGTATAGTCCTGACCTTTCCTATTATTCCCTCAAGTACAAGTCTATCCATATTGGGTTTAAATGCCTTCTGTAATGGCGTTTTACTGCCGAGTCCTTTTACTGGCCTGTCAGCCATCCCGTCACCAATGATGACAACATACTTCATATAATTCCCTCTAAGGCCTTTTCAACAGCCTTTATGTCAGCCTTAACCTTTAAAGGTTTCTCAGCCACACTGAAGACAGTATCGGGGTCCTTAAGACCACTACCTGTAAGTGTACATACGACACTGACGCCATGTCTAAAGTAATTCTCTTTATATAATTTTACCACGCCAGCAAAAGATGCTGCTGAGGCAGGCTCGCAAAAAATCCCTTCTGTAGACGCAATAAGTTTGTAAGCATTCAATATCTCCTTATCGGTTACCGCATTGATTTTCCCGCCTGATTCATCCCGCGCTGCAACCGCACTTTCCCAACTTGCTGGATTCCCTATCCTGATTGCTGTAGCAACCGTCTCAGGATTTTTTACAGGTCTGCCGAGTACAATCGGCGCCGCCCCTGCTGCCTGAAACCCAAGCATTACAGGCAAAGAAGAAATCCTCTTCGCATTATTATATTCCTTGTAACCTTTCCAGTACGCAGTAATATTCCCTGCATTCCCCACAGGAAGCGCATGGTAGTCAGGTGCAAAGCCGAGCTGGTCACAGACCTCGAATGCAGCAGATTTCTGGCCTTCAATCCTGAACGGGTTTATAGAATTTACCAGTGTTATGGGATATTTTTCCACAATGGCTTTTACTATACTCAATGCCTCATCAAAATTACCCTTTACCTGAAGGACATATGCACCGTGTACAAGTGCCTGCACAAGTTTTCCAAGGGCAATCTTCCCTTCTGGTATCAGAACTATAGCCCTGATATTAGCCTTTGCAGCATAAGCTGCTGCAGATGCCGAAGTATTTCCTGTTGATGCACAGATTACTGCCTTTGCTCCGCTCTCCAGGGCTTTCGAGATTGCAAGGGTCATACCTCTATCCTTAAAAGACCCTGTTGGATTCGCACCGTCAAATTTGAAATAAAGTTCAAGATCAAGGCCGAGCTTTTCCTTAATGTTCTGAACCTTGATAAGCGGCGTATTCCCCTCTTTAAGGGTTATAATTGGTGTATTGTCAGTTACAGGAAGAAAATCTCGATATTCTTCAATGATACCTCTCCATAAAATTTTTGAACTTTTACACTCTCCTATTTCCATTCTATCTCCATACTAACTATTCTACGATATCTCCTTCAACAAGTTCTACATCAACTCCTTGATCCTTGAGGGACTGTATGCCTTTCTTGAGGTTCTCTTCTGTGCCCTCAAGTTCAAGAACCATCTCACCCACTGTCTCTGTAACCCTCGCCCTCCTTATATTGGGCATAACATCATATTTTTTAGCCATCGTAAAAATAACAGGCTTTTTGATAAGATGCTGGGGAAAGGTCAGCTTTACCCTTTGCTTCATCGTACCCTCCTTACATTATCCCCCTGCGATTGCAGGGACAATTGAGACCTCGTCATCATCTTTTACCTCTGTTCCTTCATTCTGAAGAAATCTTATATCCTCGTCGTTCAGGTAAATATTTATAAACCTTCTTATCTTTCCTCCTTCAGATATTCTTTCTCCTATCCCAGGGAATCTCTTATCAAGATTATTGATAAGACTTATAACCGTGCCTGGCTCTCCTTCTACTTCATCTTTCCCGTCTGTAAGCTTTTGAAGCGGGGTTGGTATCCTGACTTTTACTGCCATCTATTTACCTCCTCTCCTTATTTTCTGTAATACCTCTTCAAAAGATCCAATATTTGGTTTTATGTAATATGGTGAAATGGTCTGGCCATTCAATGCCTCCTGAGTCTTTAATCCATTCCCTGTCACGCAAATTACTGTTGTTTCATCCCTGCCAATTTTACCCGACTCAATAAGTTTTTTTGTTACCGCAACAGTAACCCCACCTGCCGTCTCTGCAAAGATACCCTCTGCCCTTGCAAGTAATTTTATACCGTCGATAATCTCCTGGTCGGATACATCTTCACCCCAACCTCCCGTCTCATTTACAACCTGAGTTGCGTAATAGCCATCGGCTGGATTACCTATCGCAAGAGATTTAGCAATTGTATCAGGCTTAACCGGTCTGATAACGTCTGTACCCTGTTTTATTGCTGTAGATATAGGAGAACATCCTGTTGCCTGAGAGGCAAATACCTTTGTACTAAGCTCCTTTATTATCCCTATCTCCTTAAACTCTTTGAAGCTCTTCCATATCTTCGTCAGGAGTGAGCCGCTTGCACACGGGATAATAACATTGTCCGGAGCCTTCCACCCAAGCTGCTCTATAATCTCAAATCCATGTGTCTTTGAACCCTCAGCATAGAATGGCCTTATATTTATATTCACAAATGCCCATCTGTATTTGTTTGCTATCTCACTGCACAGTCTGTTCACATCGTCATAATTACCGTTTACTGCAATAAGGTTAGGCTCATATATGAGGGAGGCAACTATCTTGCTCGCCTCGAGTGTTGCAGGGATAAATATAAATCTTTTGAATCCGGCCTTAGCGCCTTGTGCTGAAACAGAATGTGCCAGGTTTCCTGTCGAGGCACATGCAACTGTATCAAAACCAAATTCCCTCGCCTTAGTTAGGGCAATTGCTACAACCCTGTCCTTAAATGAAAGGGTAGGATGGGTAACGGTATCATCTTTTATATAAAGCTCTTTTACACCAAATTCTTTTGCAAGGTTATCGGCCTTTAAAAGAGGGGTATATCCTGAATTTAAACCTACCAGGGGCTCACCGTCTATAGGAAGCAGCTCCTTGTATCTCCATAAGTTCTTTTCACGCCTTTCTATTACCTTTCTTGTCAGTACTTTTTTTATACTTTTATAGTCATACACTACTTCAAGCGGGCCAAAACAGAACTCACAGACATAGACAGGAGCTACAGGATATTCTCTGCCGCACTCCCTGCACTTAAGATCTTTAACATATCCCATTCCAACACCTCCTGTCTGTTCGCATCAGTCTACGACTATAGAGACAATGAAAATATTAATCATTTTACCTCAAAATGCATGATAATTTAAAGAGGAGATAGATATTTGGGTTTTTTTGACTAAATTATAAGTATTTCTACTTCTCTGATTAGTCCGTTTTTTATTTCAAATGCCTTTATTGCAGGCTGCTCTTCATTGATAAGGCTTACTATTACATACAATGAATCCGGATAAAATGCAAGATTTATGTCTTTTGGAGATGGATGGACATCCGATTGCGGATGAGAATGATAAATCGCCGACATCTCAAGCCCTTGCTCTCTCATTTCCTTCATGACAGTAAACTGTTCCCTGGGCTCCATCATATAACTGACGCTGGAGTTTTCGATATTTGTCATCTTATAAACTTTTTGTACAGTCCTATTTTTGCCTGCAAGAATACCACAAGCCTCATTCGGATAGATTTCTTTACAGTGTAAAATCATTTCAGAAACTAAATGTCGGGGGACGACTAATGTTTCAGATTGCATAAAGTATCCATAGATTGGCACTTTATCTTTAGCTATAATCAACCAACTCGGTTATTGTCGGATGGTCACTGCAGATAGGGCAGTCAGGGTTTTTGGGTATTTTTACCTTTCTGAAGGACGGCTTAAGTGCATTATATATCAAAAGCTCTCCTTTTAGTATCTCTCCTGTACCAATAATAAGTTTTAATACCTCTGCTGCTTGTAAAGTACCTATTACGCCTGGAAGAAAGCCAAGGAGTCCAGCACCTTGAGGAGATGGAAGAACACCATGAGGAGGGGGTTCTTCAAACAGACACCTGTAACATGGGCCATCGCCAGGTATAACAACTGTTAACTGTCCTTCAAATTTGAAAATCGCACCAGTTACAAGTGGTTTCTTTGACATAACACAGGCATCATTGACCAGAAACCTTGTAGCATAGTTATCACTGCAATCAACAACAATATCATAATCACGTATCAAGTCGAGGATATTGTGTTTAGTTAACCTCTGTTTTATAGGAATAACATGAACATCAGGATTCAAGGATTCAAATGTATTCTTTGCAGATTCTACCTTTGGTTCTCCAATGGTCTTTGTACTATGCGCTATCTGACGCTGAAGATTACTCAGCTCAACATTGTCATTGTCAACTATTGCAATTGTCCCGACACCTGCTGCTGTTAGGTAATAACCAACAGGGGAACCAAGACCTCCAGCGCCTACAATAAATACCTTTGCCTTTAAAAGCTTTATCTGTCCCTTCTCTCCAACCTCGGGCAGGATAATATGTCTGCTATACCGCTGGAGCTGGTCTTCTGTAAATTCCATTAATCCTCCCATCAAAATAATCCGTTATTAAGGGTCTCATAATAAGAATTACACAATATAAGAAAATCCCTCCTTACCTCCCTTTGCTAAAGGGAGGATTTCCCCTCTTTGGCAAAGAGGGGCGAGGGGAGATTTTAAGGTAAATGTCTATTCAATTATGAGACCGTTATTAACCTTCTTCTTTCCCCTCAACCCTTATAAACACAGTTTTATCCATTACAACAGGTAAATGGTCTATTTCTTCAATTGCATGCCTCACATCCTTCTCTTTTGCCTCATGGGTGAGGACAACGAGTGGAACAGCCTCGCCAATCCTTCTGCCTTTCTGTATCACTGAGGCAATACTGATATTATAATTGCCGAGTATCCCGGAAATCTTTGAAAGGACACCTGGTTTGTCAAGTGCAGAAAACCTGAAATAGTACATAGATATCACATCATCAATATTTTTTATCCTGACATCCCTGATAGTCTTTACCATTACAGGTATCCTTCCTGTTGCATTCTTTTTAATATCCCTTGCTATATCTACAATGTCGCTGACCACAGCACTGCCGGTAGGCATAGCTCCAGCGCCTCTGCCATAATATAAGGTAGAACCTGTAGCATCTCCCTCAACATATACTGCATTGAAAGGGCCATCCACTTTGGATATGAGATAGTCCTTTGGAATCATTGTTGGATGAACCCTGAGCTCCACCTCAACCCCCCCATTCTCCCCCCCTTGGTAAGGGGGGGACGGGGGGGTTGCCTTTGCAATAGCAAGAAGTTTTACCTTATAGCCCAGCTCGGATGCAAAATCTATATCTTGTGAAGATATTTTAGAAATACCTTCTGTATAGATATTTTTATAAGGGATTGGTATGCCATACGAAAGATAAGCAAGTATTGCGAGTTTATGAGCAGAATCTATTCCTTCAATGTCCAGAGTTGGATCAGCTTCAGCATAGCCAAATTTCTGTGCCTCTTTTAATGCAACTGAAAATTCAACATTCTCATCTGTCATCTTTGTAAGTATATAGTTTGACGTGCCGTTTATTATCCCGTATACAGCCTTTATCCTGTTTGCAACAAGGCCTTCCCTTATTACTTTTATAATGGGAATGCCCCCTGCCACAGATGCCTCAAAACCTATCTCAATTCCAGCGTCCTGGGCAGCAGTGAATATTTCGTTACCGTCAGTAGCAAGGAGGGCCTTATTAGCTGTAACCACGTGTTTACCATTACTGATCGCCTTTAATATAAAGTCTTTTGCAGGTCTGATTCCTCCTATGACTTCTACTACTATATCAATATGAGGATCATTCAGAACTGCATCTATATCCGTGGTCAGAACACCTTCAGGAACTTTTACATCCCTAACCCGCATAATATCACGGACCGCAATTTTCCTGAGGTTTATCTCAAACCCCAGCCTTTCTTTCAGGACATCCTTATTTCCAAGAAGGATCCTTACAGTACCACTGCCTACGGTGCCAAAACCTATTATACCGACGTTTATCATCTGTTCAGCACCTTTTTTATGCCTTTTGTTGCCTGTCTAATTCTTTGTTCATTTTCTACGAGGGCAAACCTAACATAGTTATCTCCGCCCTCGCCAAATCCGATACCAGGGGATACTGCAACGCCTCCCTCTTTTATAAGCAGTTTGGTAAATTCAAGAGAACCCATTTTCCTGAACGGCTCTGGTATCTCTGCCCACGCAAACATTGTTGCCTTCGGTGGTTCTATATGCCACCCAGCCTTGTGAAGTCCCTTTATAAGTGCATTGCGCCTCGACTCATATATCTTCCTTATTTCTTCAACACAATTCTGAGGGCCTCGTAAAGCTACAATGCTTGCGATCTGTATCGGCTGAAACATGCCATAGTCAAGATAACTCTTTATCTTTGTCAGCGCTCCAACAATCTCCTGATTTCCCACGCAGAAACCGACCCTCCACCCTGCCATTGAATAACTCTTTGTCATCGAGAAAAACTCAACACCTACATCCATTGCACCTGGGACCTGAAGAAAACTCGGCGCCTTATATCCATCAAAAACAAGGTCTGCATAGGCCAGGTCGTGCAGAATAATAATATTATTTTCTTTTGCAAAATCTACAACCTTTCTAAAAAAATCGAGTCCCTCCACAACCTGTGTTGTAGGGTTATGAGGGAAGTTTATAATTAACATCTTTGGTCTCGGCCATGACGATTTATATGCCTTTTCCATCTCCTCGAAGAAGTCAATACCCGGACCTATCGGGATACTCCTCACCTCTCCACCTGCTATTATTACACTGTATGGATGTATGGGATAAGCAGGGGCAGGTGTCATTACTACATCACCAGGACCTATGGTTGCAAGCACAAGATGAGAAAGGCCTTCTTTGGAGCCTATTGTCACAACAGCCTCTAATTCAGGATCAAGGATAACATCATAACGCCTCGCATACCATTCACATATCGCATTCCTCAACTGGGTTATCCCTTTTGATGCTGAATATCTGTGGTTTTTAGGGTTTTTTGCAGCCTCAGATAATTTGTCTACAATGTGCCTTGGTGTTGCGCCATCAGGGTTTCCCATACCGAGGTCAATAATATCTTCTCCGCGGTGTCTTGCCTCTATCTTAAGGGCATTCACAATACTGAAAATATACGGTGGAAGCCTTTTTATCCTGTTAAACTCAAACATGGTTTACCTGCTCTCTATATTTGGCTTTATATTCTTTACTATGAGCTCTATGCTCTTAGCTATTATACATCTCCTCAGCATTCATTGAACTCCTCACAAGTGGTCCAGAAGCTACATGTTTAAAACCCATGTTTAGGGCTTTAAGACGAAGTCTTTCAAATACCCCGGGCCTTATATATTCAACAACAGGCAGTTTTAACTTTGAAGGCCTCAGATACTGGCCTATCGTAACAAGTTCACAGCCTGCAGTTCGCATATCTCTCAAGACATCTATAACCTCTGCCACCGTCTCTCCGAGGCCAAGCATTATTCCCGACTTTATATTCATTTGTGGGGCCATCTTTTTAACGTATTCCAGTATATTAAGTGAACGCCTGTAGTCTGCCTGTGGCCTGACAATCGGATAAAGCCTCGGAACAGTCTCAACATTATGGTTATAGACATTAGGCCTCGAGTTGAGTACCATCTTCAGGGCATTCACATCACCCTTGAAGTCAGGTGTAAGCACCTCAACCTTTGCATCCGGCAAATAACTTCTGACAGCATAAACAGTTTTTGCAAAATGTCCAGCGCCACCATCAGGAAGGTCATCACGTGTTACAGAAGTAATGACAACATATCGAAGCCCCATTTCTTTTGCAGCCATTGCAACCCTTTTGGGCTCCTCAGGATCAAGCGGCTCTGGTATTGAAGATTCAACTGAGCAGAACCCACAGTTTCTTGTGCATTTTGAACCGAGTATCATGAAAGTAGCAGTTGGCCTGGAAAAGCATTCGCCAATATTAGGACATCTTGCCTCCTCGCATACAGTCGAGAGTCCATATCTTCTTAATACCTGTTTTGTACTGTGGAGACTTTCAGAATTTTTTACCCTTATCCAATCTGGAAGTCTCAAACTCTCTTTGTTCATATACTTCTTTTAGTTTCTTTACTTCTTCCAGTTTCTTTGGCTTTACTATAGATATTAAAAATAAAAGAAATATAAAACTTTGTCAAATAAGATGTGACATTTTTTATTCTTCATTTGCCCGTTCCCTTTGCCTCATCCCATAATCTGTCCATCTCAGGAAGCGTCATATCTGACAGCCTCTTGCCCTGTTCTGCTGCATTCATCTCGATATAACGGAATCTATGAATAAATTTACTTATAGTCTTCCTTAAGGCATCTTCAGGGTTAACACCAATAAACCTCGAAATATTCACAAGCATAAAAAATATATCGCCAAGCTCATCTTCTATCTCGTCCTGCCTTTTTGTTTTAAGCGCCTCTTTAAACTCCTTCAATTCTTCATCGAGCTTCTTTAAAACATCCTCGACCTTTTCCCAATCAAAACCAACTCCTGCCGCCCTCTTCTGAAGCCTGTGTGCCCTGAGTAAGGAAGGCAATGTTTTAGGGATTCCTTCAAGTATAGATTCCCGCATTTTACCCTCAAGCTTTTTCTGTTCTTCCCAGTGCAGAAGTACTTCATCTGCAGTCTTGTAGTCTGCCTTTCCGAAGACATGAGGGTGCCTTGCAATCATCTTTTTACTAATCTTTTCGATAACATCAGAAACCTTAAACTCATTGTTCTCTTTTGCTATCTGGCACTGGAAGACTATCTGAAACAGGAGGTCTCCAAGCTCCTCCTTTATTTTCTCAGGATCACCCTCGTCAATCGCCTCTATAAGCTCATATGCCTCTTCAACAATGAATGGTTTAAGTGATTCCCTTGTTTGTTCCTTATCCCAGGGGCATCCTTTCTCACTCCTGAGCGCCTCCATTATTTTTAACAGTTCCTGAAAATCCATACCTAAAATTTCATCTCTTTCTTTGTATTAAGTAAAAATATGCTGATATTGAAATAAGGACTAAGGTTAACACAAAAATTATCACAGGAGTCAACTCGATGGAGCGGGTCACACTAATCTATACCCTT
The DNA here is from genome assembly GCA_002780895.1 of Nitrospirae bacterium CG02_land_8_20_14_3_00_41_53. Taxonomy (GTDB): domain Bacteria; phylum Nitrospirota; class Thermodesulfovibrionia; order Thermodesulfovibrionales; family SM23-35; genus 0-14-3-00-41-53. Next base: position 10,365 of record PEUB01000077.1, on the reverse strand, counting down.
CCCTGCTTATAAACAAGCCTCGTTAAATCAACCCCGATTGAGTCTGCTGCAGCCTTCCAGCGTTTATTTACCGGCATATCAAAGATAATTTTGTTATTTACAGGGGCAATCAGCCAGCTGTCTGTCATAAGTTCGTACTCAAGCTGTCCTGGAGCCCATCCTGCAAACCCGAGAGTAAAAAGAAACTGTTTCGGCCCCTTACCCGCTGCGATATCAATCAGGATTTCCTTTGCAGTAGTCAGGGCAAGGTTATCATTAATCTTTATTGAGGGATAGTAACTGCCCGTCGGAATCGACTCGCACCGAGAGGGTGAATACAGGATGTATCCCTGTTCAGGCTTAACAGGACCTCCATAGAATACCGGCAGGTCTATTGCACATTCCTTTATATCCAACCCACCAAGCAGGGGCACAAAACTATTAAGCAGGATGCGGTTTACAACAAGTCCAAACGCCCCGTCTTTCGTGTGGTCACAGATGAGTATAACAGTGCGTTCAAAATTCGGATCTTTTAAACTTGGAATAGCTATCAAAAACATACATGTCAGATTTCTGATATCAACATTTTTCATTATGAAAAAACCTCAAATCCCCCGTTTCCCCCTTTTCTAAATCCCCCCATCCCCCCTTTGGCAAAGGGGGGATGGGGGGATTACTTATTTTTCTTGCATCTCTTTATTGCAAGCCTTGCAAGTTTATCGCATCTTTCATTCTCGGGGTGGTCATTATGCCCTTTTATCCACTCCCATTTAATATCATGAAGATTTGAGAGATTAAGGAGTCTCTCCCAGAGGTCCTGGTTTATAACATTATGTTTCTGACTGGTTTTCCAGCCATTTTTAAGCCATCTAAAAACCCATGACGTCATACCCTGAACAACATAATTTGAATCGGTAACTATCCTGACCTTGCAAGGTTTTTTCAGGGCTTCAAGCGCTTTAATAATCGCTGTCAGTTCCATGCGGTTGTTTGTAGTCATAGAGGCACATCCAGAAAGTTCCTTTTCACTGGTGCCGGACCTCAAAATAGCACCATAACCACCTACACCCGGGTTGCCACTGCAGGCACCATCCGCAAAAATTTCTACAAATGGTTTCTCGTTCTTCTTCATTGGAACTTCCCGTTATTTTAACCTGAATAATGCAGACATTGTTCAAAAAATTTATTTAATCCACCTTAAGCTGATTAACTTGATAAATCTATTGAAAATTTGTCAAGCAGGATACCTGCCTCTTTTCGTGCTTTGACTTCAATACAATCAGAATATATTATATTACACATAAGGGTCAAAGGGGGATGTCTTGGAATTATTCAGGTTCGGGATTTCAGAAATAAGAGAACTGCTCGATAAAAAAGAAATATCAGCTAAGGATATAGTCAATTCAATCTATCAGAGGATAGATGCTGTTGAGGAGAATGTAAGGGCATTTGTTACCATAACAAAAGATAGAGCCATGAAAATGGCTGACGAGGCGCAGAAGAGGATTAATCAAGGAGAAACACAAAAAACTATATCCATACTCGGGATTCCGCTTGCTATCAAGGATAATATGTGCACAAAGGGTATACCCACAACCTGCGCATCGAAAATACTAAAGAATTTTGTGCCGCCGTATGAAAGTACCGCCACATCGCGACTCGTCGAGCATGGGTACATACTTATCGGGAAGACAAATATGGATGAGTTTGCAATGGGCTCATCAACAGAGAATTCAGGCTTCCATACAACAAAAAATCCATGGAGTCTTGAAAGAATTCCAGGAGGTTCAAGCGGCGGTTCTGCTGCTGCTGCTGCTGCAGATGAATGTATTGCCGCGCTGGGTTCTGATACAGGGGGTTCAATCAGGCAGCCGGCGGCTCTATGCGGGGTTGTCGGGTTAAAGCCAACTTATGGCCGGGTGTCAAGATATGGCCTTCTTGCCTTTGCCTCATCACTTGATCAGATAGGGCCGATTACAAAAAATGTAAGAGATTCTGCGATATTAATGAATGTTATTTCAGGCCATGACCCTCTTGACTCCACATCAGCGCCTGTTCATCTACCTGATTTTACAGCAGTCCTCGGCAAGGATATAAAGGGTATGAGGCTCGGAATTCCAAATGAATATTTTATTGAAGGGATGGATAAAGAAGTTGAGTTATCAGTAAAAGAGGCTATAAAAAAACTTGAATCACTCGGTGCAATCCCTGTTGAGGTATCTCTAGCGCATACCGGATTTGCGGTTGCAACCTATTATGTCCTTGCGACCTCAGAGGCATCATCTAACCTTGCACGCTATGATGGTGTGAAATACGGCTTCAGGGCAGAGGGGAGGGATTTAATGGAGATGTATATGAATACAAGGGCACAGGGATTTGGTGCCGAAGTCAAAAGGAGAATAATGCTCGGCACTTATGCCCTTTCATCCGGATACTACGAGGCATATTATAAGAAGGCACAGCAGGTGAGGACGTTAATCAAAAGAGACTTTGAAGAAGCATTCAGAAAGGTGGACGTCATTGTTACCCCAACATCACCAACTACTGCATTTAAAATTGGCGAAAAGACCGCTGACCCTCTCCAGATGTATCTGTCTGACATATTTACAATTTCGGTTAATCTTGCCGGAGTTCCAGGGGTTTCTATACCTTGCGGCTTTACCTCAAATAATCTACCGATCGGGCTACAGTTGATCGGAAGACATTTTGATGAAGAGTCTATTTTAAAAGTCGCATATGCCTATGAGCAGAGCACCGAATGGCACAGGAGGAGGCCAGACCTATGAGATACGAAGCGGTTATCGGTCTTGAGGTTCATGCACAGATGCTGACAGACACAAAGATATTTTGCGGCTGTTCAACAAAATTCGGCTCTGAACCCAATACACAGACATGCCCGGTATGTATTGGAATGCCAGGCGTGCTTCCTGTATTGAACAAAAAGGCCCTTGAGTTTACTATAAAAACCGGCCTTGCAATGAAATGCAGAATTTCTCCATACAGCAGGTTTGCAAGAAAGAATTATTTTTATCCTGATCTTCCAAAGGGATACCAGATAAGTCAGTACGAGCTTCCAATATGTGAGCATGGATATACTGAAATAGTTGTTGACGGTAATATTAAAAAAGTTGGTATTACAAGAATTCACATGGAAGAAGATGCAGGAAAAAACATCCATGAGGGTACAGGTAATTATAGTTTTGTAGATTTAAACAGGGCTGGGGTACCGCTTATGGAAATCGTCTCCGAACCGGATATAAGAAGCTCTGGGGAAGCAGTAGAGTATATGAAAAAACTCAGAACCATCCTCAGGTATCTCGGTGTCTGTGACGGGAATATGGAACAGGGCTCTCTCCGATGTGATGCGAATGTATCTGTAAGGTCCGTTGGGCAGAAAGAATACGGCATAAGGACAGAGGTAAAAAACATTAATTCGTTCAAGTTCGTGGAAAAAGCATTGGAATATGAGATTAAACGGCAGATAAGGGTCATTGAAGAAGAAGGCGGAATAAACGTTTCATCAACGAGGTTATGGGATGCAAGCAGGGGGATTACAGAATCCATGCGCGTAAAGGAAGAAGCTCATGACTACCGCTATTTTCCAGAACCTGACCTTGTGCCTATAATGGTTGAACAAGAATGGATTGATAAGATAAAGTCATCCCTACCAGAATTGCCCGGCATAAAAATGGAGCGTTTTGTTTCAGTATATGGATTTCCTGAAGAAGATGCAGATTTTCTTACCTCGGAAAAAGCCCTTGCTGATTGGTTTGAAGATGCAGTGAAACTCGGGGGCCAACCTAAAGCTGTTTCTAACTGGATTATGAGTGACCTACTGAGACTATTAAATGTAGAAAATAAATCAATCGAAGAGTGTCCTTTAAAACCAAAGCAGCTTGTCAGCATGCTCAATCTTATAGAAAACGGCACAATTAGCGGGAAGATAGCAAAGACGGTCTTCGAAGAAATGTATAAGAGTAGCAGGGGTGCAGATGTTATAGTTAAGGAAAAAGGTCTTGTGCAAATAAGTGATGCGGGATCATTAGAGAAGGTGGTGGATGAAGTGATCGCAAAGAATCCAAAAGAGGTTGAAAGATTCAAAGCAGGTGAGGAAAAGCTCATAGGTTTCTTTGTAGGGCAGGTAATGAAGCTAACAAAAGGAAAAGCAAATCCTCAGATGGTGAATGAGTTACTAAAGAAAAGGCTTTCTGCGTAACCTTGATTTTATGCTGCTTTTTCATTAATCTTATTACATAATAAAGTATCATAAATTTTTTGGAGAGATGTCCGAGAGGCCGAAGGAGCACGACTGGAAATCGTGTGTACGCTAAACCCGTACCGTGGGTTCAAATCCCACTCTCTCCGTCATCTCGTCTTTCTGCAGTCTGGGAACGGCCCTTCGCAGCAGGTGGATGTGAACTCCGTCAGATCCGGAAGGAAGCAGCGGTAAGCATTTTTCCTGGGTGCCGCAGGTAGCCGCTCTCAGGCTGCAGAAAGAGAAGAAGGGTGAAAGATATGAGCTATTTAGTTTTAGCAAGAAAATGGAGACCTCAGGCGTTTGATGACCTTATCGGTCAGGAACCCATAATACGTCTTCTTAAAAATTCGATAGATCAGGGAAAAATTGCACATGCTTATCTCTTCTCCGGCCCAAGAGGGGTTGGTAAAACCTCTGCAGCAAGGATACTCGCAAAGGCACTAAACTGTAAAGATGGCCCAACATCTACTCCATGCGGTACATGTACATTTTGCACTTCGATAACAGACGGTTATTCTCTAGACGTGATGGAAATAGACGGTGCATCGAACAACAGCGTTAATGATATAAGAGACCTCAGGGAAAGGGTGAAATATGTCCCTTCAGGTGGTAGATATAAGGTTTACATCATTGATGAAACTCATATGCTATCTGATGCTGCATTTAACGCACTGTTAAAAACCCTTGAAGAACCACCACCTCATGTTGTCTTTGTCCTTGCTACAACAGCCCCAAAAAAGATCCCTCCGACCGTACTTTCACGTTGTCAGCACCTGCCTTTCAGGAGGATACCCAAACAAAATATAAAGGAGAGGTTAAAAAAGGTATCGGATGCCGAGGGTATCAATATTTCTGGGCCTGCCATTGAAATGATCGCGAGGGCTGCAGACGGAAGCCTGCGAGATTCACTCACAATCCTGGATCAGATATCATCTTTTTCATCTGATATAAAAGAGTCTGATGTTAAAGACCTCCTTGGAATAGCAGATTTTGGGTTCCTTTCTCAACTCTCAGCAGCACTGATTGAAGGGAAAAGAGAGGAGATACTTAAGATTTCAGGAGAACTCGTGGAAAAAGGCACTGATATCAGATCTTTTACCAAAGAGCTTATTCAGTTTTTCAGGGATATGCTTGTTGCAAGTATTGTGAAAAAGCCTGAGGAAATACTTGACCTGAGTAAAGAGGAGATGGATATCATTAAGGATATCCTGTTAAAGACATCCGAAGATCAGCTTACCCTTCTGCTCTCAGAATTATTGAAAGCAGAGGTTGATGTGAGAAATGCATCATCACCAAGCCTTACCTTTGAGATGGCTCTCATAAAGGCAAGTTTTCTGAGTGGCATTAAACCTCTGAAAGAGCTTATGGAAAACATAGAGAAATATATAAAGCTTGATACTGTATCGTCCCCTGCATATACTTTGAAGGAATCTGAGGAAAACCGATTAGAGGGTAGAACTGTCACAGATGAAATGTGGGACAGGGCCATAAAAAAGATGGTGCCGCCACTTGCCTCAAAAATATCAAAGGCAACATTCAAACTTGCTGGAGATAAACTGATTCTTACCCTTAACGGAGGAGATTCACTTTTTGCAGATTCTATTAAAAAGAATACAGCATTAATAGAACAAATCTTCTCAGAAGAACTTGGAAGTAAAATAGAGATAGAAGTAGAAACTGCAAAGAAAAAGACAATCCGTAAAAAAGATTTGAAGGAAGAAGTGATGGCAGAACCAGCTATTAAAGAGGCCCTTGAACTTTTCGAGGGGAGGATTGTGGATGTAACACCGATATCAGAACACAGAGGACAGAAGACAGAAGACAGAGATTCTTAAATTTGTTTCAAATCTGTGTGCTGTGTTCTTGGATCTGTATTCTGAAATAATGGAGGATGATATGTCAAAAAAGATGCTTGGAGATATAATGCGCCAAGCCCAGAAGCTTCAGACCGAAATGGCGAAGATGCAGGAAGAGGCAAAGAAAAAAACAGTTGAGGCAACTGCAGGTGGCGGCATGGTTACTGCTGTAGCAAGTGGAGCAGGGGATATTATTTCAATAAAAATTGAAAAGGATGTTGTTAATCCAGATGATGTTGAAATGCTCCAGGACCTTATCTTGGCAGCAGTTAATGAGGCTTTGCGCCGCGCACAGGAGATGGTAAACAGCGAGATGTCAAAACTAACCGGAGGATTACAGTTGCCAGGATTAGGTGGCCTGGGTAAGCTTTTTTAGGTTAAAATATCTTATGGAACCTTTTATTCCATATGTCTCTGAAGAAGAGATAAAAAGGGAAAAGGTAAAGGCACAATCGCTCAGAAAATCCCAGTGGTGGAAGAGGAAATGTGCAGAAGGCGTTTGCTATTTCTGTAGAAAAAAAGTATCTCCAAAAGAACTTACGATGGAACATGTAGTTCCTATAATACGGGGTGGTAAATCGTCCAAGGGGAATCTCGTTCCCGCCTGCAAGGAATGCAACAGCAAGAAGAAATATCTCTTGCCGATTGAATGGGAAGAATACCTCGAAAGATTAAAGAAGGATTCCTGGAGTTGAGACATGTCGTTTCCAGAATTAACTAACAAAGTAACCGCCACCATCAAAAAATACTCTATGCTTTCTGGAAAAGAAAAAATTCTTATAGGGCTATCAGGAGGGCCTGATTCAGTATGTCTCCTGAATGTGCTTAATAATCTTAAGAATAAGTTCATGCTCGACTTATATACAGTATATATTGACCATGGCCTGAGGCCAGAAGAAACACCGGAAGAGACAGAGTTCTGTAAAAAACTTTGTGCGGGTCTTTCCATTCCTTTTACTACAAAAGTCATTGATGTAAAGACCTATTCAAAAGAACAAGGTCTGAACAAGCAGGAAGCTGCAAGGGAATTGCGTTATAGGATTTTCGAAGAAACAGCTTATGAGATCAAGGCGCACAAAATCGCATTAGGCCATACAGCAGATGACCAGCTCGAAACATTTTTCATGAGATTTTTCAGAGGATCAGGCCCAACAGGGCTTTCAGGGATCCCGCCAGTAAGAGGGAATATCATCCGGCCTTTGATTGAGATTGAGCGTATGGAAATTGAAGAATTCCTTCATGAACAGAAAATTAACTACATTACTGATTCATCAAATCTCAAAAAAGATTACCTCAGAAACAGGATCAGACTCGCATTCATCCCTGAAATTAAAAAGATTAACCCTCATATCGCACAAACTGTATCACGAACAATGGAGATATTAAGAGAAGAAGAAAAATATTTTGAACTCATTATTACAAAGACCCTGATGAAGTTAATATGCAGGAAGACCGATTTTCGCATGGAGTTATTTCTTACACCATTGGAGGCAATGGATAAGGTTATACTCAGAAGGGTTTTGAGAAGGGCCGTAGATGCTGCAAAAGGTCTTAGAGGTATGGAATTCATTCATATAGAAGGCATAATTGATCTAATAAAACAGGGAAGGCAAGGAGACAGGATTTATCTTCCAAGGGGACTAAGGGTTATAAAGAATTATTCAACACTGGTGATTACATCCGAAATTCCTCTGAGATTGGGGACCTTTACACTAAATGTGCCCGGGGAGGTTGTTTTGAAGGAAAGCAGGGCCGTGATAAAAGCATCCGTAGTAGATAAAGTAGAAAGTTATGGAGATGGAAAGACAATGGCTGTATTTGATGCAGATAAAACAGGAACTGTACTTACTGTTAGATCAAGGGAGCATGGTGATTTCTTCTATCCCATTGGATTTGGAAAAAGAAAGAAACTCCAGGACTATTTTGTGGATGAAAAAGTTCCGAGAGATGAACGGGATTCAATACCGATAGTTGTGTCAGGGAACGATATTGTATGGGTCACAGGCTTCAGAGGAGATGAAAGATTTAAGGTATCAGATGAGACAAAGAGGTTTTTGAAAATGGAAATTAAGCGGGCGTTATGAGAGTGTGTGTAATTGATGAGGAGGATAAGTAATGGTAAGAGTAAGATTTGCACCAAGCCCGACAGGACATCTGCACATAGGCGGAGCAAGGGCAGCGCTTTTTAACTGGCTTTTTGCAAGGCATAATAAAGGTGCATTCATACTCAGGATTGAAGACACTGACAGGACACGCTCAACCGAAGAATACATAAATTCAATTATTGAAGGGATGAAGTGGCTTAACCTCGACTGGGATGAAGGACCATACAAGCAGACAGACAGGTTTGATATTTATAGGAGTTACGCAGATAAACTCTTAAAGGAAGGGAAGGCATATTATTGTTATTGTTCGCCTGAAGAACTTGAACAGGGAAGAAAGGAAGCATTAGCACAGGGGAAACAACCAAAATATGATGGCAGATGCAGAAACCTGAAAGCCCCTGTTTCAGGTGTAACCCCTGCTGTAAGATTCAGGATGCCACAGGAAGGGGAGACCGTTGTTAATGATTTGATCAGAGGTAAGATAGTCTTTGAGAATGCCCATCTCGATGACCTTATAATCATGCGATCTGATGGGACACCTACATATAATTTCACTGTAGTTGTTGATGATGTGGATATGAATATTACACATGTTATTAGAGGAGATGATCACCTTAACAACACCCCGAAACAAATACATGTATACGATGCCCTCGGGTATAAAGTGCCATTGTTCGCACATCTCCCGATGATTTTAGGCCCTGATAAAACGAGACTCAGCAAAAGGCACGGTGCAACTTCAGTTATGGCATATAAGGAAACGGGATATCTTCCAGAAGCACTTGTTAATTACCTTGTCCGACTCGGCTGGTCATATGGAGATCAAGAGGTCTTTTCGCGAGATGAGCTGATAAAGTATTTCTCATTTGAGAATGTTGGAAAATCTTCAGCAGTCTTTAATCCGGAAAAATTTCTATGGCTTAACAGTCATTATATCATTAACTCTCCAGCAGAAAAACTTGCTGAGCTTGTTATACCTTTTCTACTAAAAGAGAAGATTGTCAACGAGGGGCAGGCGCTCGATAAAGGCTGGTTATCAAAGGCTGTTAACACCCAGAAAGAACGCTCAAAGACACTTATTGAACTCGCACATTCTTTGAGATACTATATTTCAGAGGATGTTGAATACAATGAAAAAGCAAAGGTAAAATTTCTTAATGAAAAGACTCTTCCTTATTTGATAGAGCTGAAAGACAGACTTGCTTCTATTCCTGATTTTTCAGCATCAGAGATAGAAAAAGTTTTTATCTCAATAATCGAAAAACATGGTATCAAGCTTGGCAATATAGCCCAGCCTGTCCGGGTTGCTATGACAGGCAAGACAGAAAGTCCCGGAATATTTGAGGTGCTTGAGATTATCGGTAAGGAAAAGACCATGAAAAGATTAGAGAAGGCGATAAAAACAATTATTAAATAAGATAATGCCTCCGGATCCGCCAATCATTTTAGCCATTTCAACCGAAAAAAACCAGGGCCGCAACCTAAATCCAAAACTGTCATCCCATCTTTTACATAATTCCCCAATATTTTTTGCGGATTCTGGAATAATTTTCTAATTTTATTATCGAGGCGACCTGAGTATCTAACAGGGCATATTCGTTTATTTTTATCACCCATCGTTATATCCTACACGACCTAAATCAGCGGCGGGCAATTGCCCGTCCGCTGGAGTGTTTTGTTAGGCGTTGTGTTGTTCTTGTTAAATCGAGTAATGACCTCAACGCATCATTTACTGCGGCTGAATCAGAAAATGCCTTAGCCACATCTGGCTCAAGCATGACAACATTAGCACCTTCTTCTAAAATGCGCTTGTAATACTTGCCACGAACAGCCTTAGAATAATCAAAATTGTATTCGGAGCGTAATTCATCACTAATTTTCTTTTCTTTAGCTTTCATGTCGTCTCCTTTCGTGCAAGGTTGCAGTCCGCGCACTAATAATTCGTATGGTTTTTCCTCTCTCTGTATGTGAAACTACAAGCAAACGCCCATGAGAGGAGTAACCAACGGTTATTAATCTTTGCTCGTCAACCGAGTGATCTGGATCATCAAAAGTTGCTGGGTTTAGTGCTGGGTTTAGGGACGTTGTTTCCTAATGGGAATTGTTCTATTAGATAACTCCCTTACCATGTCACGATCTCGCAATTGCTTTTGTAATTGCAGAAGTG
>PEUB01000134.1 GCA_002780895.1 Nitrospirae bacterium CG02_land_8_20_14_3_00_41_53 | reverse complement strand
TTCTTCTCATGTACATCACCCCTGTTGTCACTATAACAAAAATATTTTAAAAACTGCTATTTTACCGCTTCTTTAAGCGCCTTGCCGGCTGTGAACTTTGGAACCTTTGCAGCGGGAATCTTCAGTTCTTCGCCTGTTCTGGGATTACGGCCTTTTCTGGCCTTCCTCTTAACAACTGAGAAAGTCCCGAATCCAACAAGGGCAGCCTTTTGCCCTTTCTTTAGGGCTCTCTTGATCGAGTTTAAAGTGGAATCCAGTGCCTTTTGAGCATCCGCCTTACTTAATTTTGCCCCCGATGAGATCTTATCAATGAGCTCTGCCTTTGTCATTTCTCCTCCCTGTGTTATTAGTTATTAGTTTTAAAAAACGGTTAACAGTATCAAGAAGATGTCCATCCTGTCAAGACTAATCCCTTTGATTCCTTTACTATGTTTAAAAGGTTACTCTGCATACTGCCAGAGGGAGGTCTCTGATATCACAAAAGAAGTTAATATAAAGCTTAGAGATAATAAGGTTTACAATATGGATTATAATGTTAAATTTTCTGCCCTTTTAATCCCCAAAATCGGGGTTTTTATGTGCATTTTGAGTTCCCTTTCTTTACAAAAGATAGAGGAAATGTAAAGTTTTTAAGTATGATTATGCTGCCAACGGTCGCCAGGAAGGATTTATGTATTGCCTTTTCTAAGGAACTACCAAGGTATTTTCACAAGCATGAGGTTGATGCCATTCTTGAGGAAGTGAAAAAATATCCCAAAAAGCATCTTCTCATATCTCTTTTGTGGCAGACAGGAGCAAGGGTATCCGAGATCCTCAATATTCGAGTAAAGGATATTGACTTTTACGGCAAGGCGATAAGGATAACCACACTCAAGCAGAAGAAAAGACCACAAAGGGTTATACCAGTCAAAGGCAATCTTCTCGGTCTCCTTGGCACTCACATAGCCACGAATGAGCTGAAGAGAGATTACCGCATACTGAACATAACAAGACAGAGGGCTTTTCAGATAGTCAAAGAGGCCGTTTTAAAAGCTGATTTTGACATAGAGAGGGCACACCCGCATACCTTCAGGCATAGCTTTGCAGTTTATGCGGTGTTATCAGGAGTTCCAATTTTAGTCGTTAAGAACTGGTTAGGGCATAGCAATATCCAGAATACTCTTATCTACACGCAGGTGCTTGGGAATGACACAAAGCAGTTTATAGAGAATATGGATTTTTAAAAAGAAAGGAGAATTATACCTCAAATCATATTTGCATAATTCATGTTACACTATCCTATCTTTGTCCCAGCCCTGTCCTGCACTGCATACACAGCTTCATCCTTTATTCAACAAGGGGCAAACCGTTTAGCGTGTTGTTATCGGTAGATGTTGTGCTTCTCACGGACACTAACCAAGGACACATTTCATGGTCTTATCATCTATCCTCTATCCCTTTCACTTATCCCTTACATCTCGCCCCTCGCATCTGCCTTATCAATCCTCTATTCATCAGGTCTTAGTTTCTCACTATTTACTCCAATGGCTTTAATCGAAGTAGAAGTTCAGTCGCAGTCCCTTATTCATCAGGTCTTAGTTTCTCACAATCCCCATTCGCCTTCCTCATAGTTTCCAAAAAAGTCGCAGTCCCTTATTCATCAGGTCTTAGTTTCTCACAGCATAGCTTTTTTCTACAAAAAATCAATGGGTCGTATTGAGCCGTGTAAAATGTAACCATATGGATAATCGTTGTGACATTTATAATGTAACCCTGAAAAGTTGTAAAAAAACAAC
>PEUB01000048.1 GCA_002780895.1 Nitrospirae bacterium CG02_land_8_20_14_3_00_41_53 | reverse complement strand
TACTACTGGTTCTTTCGTAACTGTAGGCCTAAATAATTATGACGCTTAGGATTCTGTGAAAATCGGTGTTTAAAGAAATCTCATCAATAATTCCTACTGCTTTCAAGGGTAGTTTAAAAAACCATGATAATCTTACAATAAATGGCGAATTCGATGGCGATGAGGCTCAACAACACAGAATAAATGTTTTAATTCATCTTCGGTATGTTCCTGAAAGAGGCGATAAAGTTCTCGATGTACATCCTCAACAGTTACTGGAGTGATTCTTAAAAGAATGACCCCATTTTCTAAGCTGTTCTATTGTTATTCTATACACATCTTGATCAATAAGCAGACGCATTAAGCTATCTCAAAATGAATTTCTTCCAAACGGGCCAAATCTGTTGCATATCTTACACAAGCCTTAATATCTTCGATTTCCAGGTCAGGATAATATTTTTTAATAATCTCGCTGAAAGGAATATTTTCTTGTACCAATTCAAGCACATCTTCTACCAGAATCCGTGTGCCGGCTACACAGGGCTTTCCAAAGTGAATCTCATGATCAATTACTATCCGCTCTTTATAGGTTTTCTTGCTGCTCATTGTTTGTCCTCCTTATACTCAATTTTGCAACTAACTTAGCATTTTTCAGCATATTTGAAAAGTATTAAATTCCTCTGGGTTTAAAGCGAATGCCAGTCGCACATAGGGCAAAAAAGGGACGATTTTATTTTTAAGCCTTACCCATTCCTCACTGCTTATTCCTGCCTGTCTCAATATCTCTTTTATCAAGCTTATATTGTGAATCACTCTTTTTGCTATCTGAACCACCATTCAAAAAATTCCCTTGCAGCTTTAACAGCCTGTTTGCACTTTTCTTTAATTTCATTTGCATCGTCTTCTGTATATTCTTCATATGGAAGCCATAGAACGCCTTCATCGATTCCTGGATAACGGCTCCATGTTACTTCTGGCTCTATTTCAGAACTCAATCTGGAAATCTGCACAAGTTTTTCTTTCCAGTTGTCATCAAGTTCCCTTCTTTCAAGCTCTTTCAGGAGTATCTCCCCGACAAAATGTGTCTTTTTGAATATCCCAAAACAGATTAAAACTGCTTTTACCGCTTTCTCAATAGACTGCTGAAAATGATATACTGCCTTGTCGAAATATCCGCCTTCCAAAATCTTTACAGCAATCTCAAAATCCCTTTCTCCATCTGTGAGCATTGCTATTGCAAAATCCTTATTGCTTATATTAGAAAGGTACACCGGTACCCCATCTGTAACAGGAAATTCCCATCCATCCTCGAGTTTTATGAGCTTCTTTTCAGATATATATGCCCTCGTCTCTTCAATTAAAGATTTCAAAAAATCATCTTCATCCAGCAAAACAATTCCTTCACATGCAATATCCAGAAAAAGAGGATTATGGTTTCTGAAATTTGAAAGGCATTCTTTTGTCGTTAATAGCAATATATCCAATGGAACATATACTGAAAGCTGTTCCTTGATAGTAGCAATTTCCCTGCCCCTTTTCTGTTTCCTGGGGTTAACCTCATCTGAAATCATTAATATATCAATGTCTGAATCTTCCTTCTGTGTCCCTTTTGCCCACGAACCATAGATAGCAGCCGATCTAACCTTGACAGGTAGATTCTTTAAACCATCAGCAATCCTTTCCTTTATGTCCATTAGCGCTCTTCTTTTTTTAGCCTTCTGTCCCAGGCTTCTTTATACTGTTTATAAGTCCATGTCTTTATTGGCATATTATACCCTCTTTACGCCTTTATTATCTTTCCCTCTGCAAACCCAGGAACCCCCTTCATTGCATTCCTCGTATCCACTATGAATCTGCTGTGCTGAGCAATAAAATTATAGTTATAAGAAGAATGGTCGGTTGATATCACAACGCAATCGTATTTCTTGAGATTTTTCTTGTTGTCATTTGAGATTTTTAAGCAGGCTACCGCCATTTCAGGTCTTTTAGCCCTAAGATAACCAAAATTCTTTTCATTATTTATAAAACCCAACAGTCTTAGACCCTTGGGAAACTTTATCTAAGTACTCTCAAACGATACAGGGAATATGCTCTTTATCTTTTCAGGTGTTATATCTGCTTCCATGAGTTTTTTATAAATCTCATCTCTTTTAAAGAATGAGCTTACAATTATGAAATCCGCATCTATCTCTTTGATTTTCTCAAAAGGCATAATCTTGTATTTAAAGAAATCCTTGCCCGTGCGTTCATTATCCACAATACCCGCAAACTTTATATCGAACTCCTGAAGGGAAAGATACGCAATCTCTGCAGCCTCATCAGCACCTGCAAAAACAACACTCTTTACACCTTCTATATAAAGTCTGTTGAAAAGCTCCTTAAAGTCTCTCCTTGCCTCTCTGTAAAGGTTTGTAAAATTCTGCAGATGGTGATATGTTAATCGCGTCTTTTCTGCAAAACCTTTTGGGGTAAGATAATAGGCATATCTTTTAGGAGGGACTGCCTTTACTGTAATATAGCCTTTAGAGACAAGGTTTTTTATGTATGAGTTTACAAGGCCGAGTGCAACTCCAAGTTTGCTACTTAGCTCACGCTGTGTAACAGCATCTCCTCTAGAGAGTTCTTCAAGCAGATGCAGTGAGCGATGACTCCCGTCACGTTTTTTCTGATTGTTCATAATATGAACATACCATTCATTAGTTTTATTGTCAAGATAAAATGCACTTGGAGTTTCCTGACTTTTCAAGAAATAATCATGTACAAAGGGCTAAAAGCAGTATTATTGTCATTCTGAGCGAGATTCTTCAGTCGCTTCGCTCTTTCAGAATGACAAGAGCAAGGGTTCATGGTGACAGTTAGACGAAAAATAAAAGTTGCTACCTGCTTTTTCTTATAAACCATTTGACTATCAAGGGCTCCAGAAAATGTATGGGATACAGTTTCTGGAGCCCTTGAGTTTACACGGTTTCTTGTGCTATAAACTCAATAAACCTGATGAGCAAAATAACTCTACGGAATATGGAGTTGGTAGTTCTTATCGCAGTGGTATTAACATACGGATGGGCTACATACCAAAGAAATCTTGTCTGGAAGGATGACCTTTCTCTCTGGTCAGATGTAGTAAAAAAATCCCCCGCAAAGGCCAGACCATATAATAATCTTGGATTAGCATATACTGAAAAAGGTTTGATTGAGAAAGCTATCGTTGAAATAAAAGAGGCATTAAGACTAAAACCTAATTTCATAAACGCCCATATCAGTCTTGGTAATGCCTATATGAAAATCGGGCTGACAGATATGGCCATACTTCAATATAAGGAGGCGCTGAGACTTAAACCTGATTATGGTGAGGTCTATGTTAACATCGGGAATGTGTACATTAAACAGGGCATTATTGAACAGGCAATAGATGAGTATAAAAAAGGTATATCCTTAAAACCAGGATATGTGCCTGCCCATGTCAATCTGGCCTCTGCTTATGGCTTAAAGGGACTGATGGAAGATGCTGTCCTTGAATATAAATTAGCATTGAAGTTAGAATCGGACAATCCGGACATCTACTATAATCTGGGGTTATCTTACGAACAATTGGCTAAGGGCTATGAGCTAAGGGCTATGAGCAAAGAGCAATTAGCAGAGAGCAGAGAGCTAATAGTTAAGGCCATTAATGAGTATAAAAAAACCCTGATGCTGAATCCTGATGATCGCCAGGCAAAAGAGAGAATGACAAGACTAATGACAATGAGTGAATAGCATAGAGCTAAGAGCAGTAACCCTTCAGTGACGGGTTACCTAAGAGCAATTCTTTATCATTGAATTTTCTGATAATATCTGGCAATATTAAGTAAAATTACCTGGGGAGGTTTTATGGGTGTATATGAAGAGGTAAAGCAGGCATTGCAGGACATTGTAGCCCCTGAATTACGGGCACTACAGGTTGAGATTAAGAGGCTCGATGAAAAGATAGATTCTAAACACTCCGAGCTTTCCTCTGAAATAAAACGTCTTGATGAGAAGATAGATATTGCTATCCAAATCAGAGAAAGACTTGCTTTTTTAGAAGCAAAGGTTGCTGCTTTGACAAAATAATTTCAGCCTATAAAATCAAATATGGCTCTTCGCCCTATGCTCTCCGCTCATAGCTTTATGCTAAGTGCATTACGCTGGATGGAGTTCGTCGTACTGATCAGCCTGATATTGTTATACAATAGAGGCTCATATCAACCTGGGAGTATCCTATTTTTATAAAGGGCTGGTAGATAAAGCTATTACCCATTTTAAACACGTCATTGAGATTAACCCCAACAATGCTGATGCACACTACAACTTAGGAATAGCATACGGCTCAAAGGGGGAATATGACCTCGCTTATGAAGAGATCCGCAGGGGGATTGAGCTACGTAACCGCTAATAATTTTCATGGTTTTTTGCGTTTGCATACCCTATTAGGTTTCGTAACTTCCTTTAGAAACTTGTGCTATAATGAAAGTAAAAAATAAGTTTATATACCCCTCACCCTAACCCTCTCCCGCAAGGGGCGAGGGTCACACACCCCTGCACCCCTCTCAAGAGGGGACTTTAATATTCCCCTCCCTTGACGGGAGGGGATGTAGGGGAGGGTGAATATGTAAATTTATTTATTGCCCTTACTATATAATGTGTTAAAAGGTTTTCAGGAGGCCTTGCTTGCTAAACGGATAGAGGAGGTATACTTATGGAAATTATTGAGGCAGTTAGAAAAGTGATTCAGGAGATGGTAATTCCAGAATTAGGTGATTTGAAAGAAAGACTCACAGTTGCCAACCAAAGACTTGATGGCACTAACAAGAGATTAGATGATATGAATACCCACATTATAGACCAGAGTCGCAGGATTGATGAGACAAACAAGAGAATAGACCATTTAGGGAATGAGCTCAGGGCTGAGATAGTTAAAACCAATGAAAGGATTGACTCACTCAACAAGGGCATCAATGAAAGGATTGACTCAACCAATGAAAGGATTGACTCACTCAACAAGGGCATCAATGAAAGGATTGACTCAACCAATGAAAGGATTGACTCACTCAACAAGAGCATCAATGAAAGGATTGACTTGATGAATGAGATGATTGGCAGGAATAATGAAATGATAGCCAGACTTTATGAGGTGATAGTAAGGCGTGAAGAACATTATAAATTAGAACACAAGGTTATGAAACTTGAGGAAGAAGTATCTGCTATAAAGGCTAAGATTGGTGTTTGAGGCAGAGCTCTTAGCTCCAGGCAATTAGCCCCCTTAAACTTAACAGCAGTCTATCAATTGTTAACAGGCTGTTGAAAAAGTCTGTTTCCGTCATCCTGAACTTGTTTCAGGGTCTCCTAACTTATTGATTTTACGAGATGCTGAAATAAATTCAGCATGACAAACTGCTAATAGTGAGACCCTTTCAACAGACTGTCAAGGCCTGACACCTATTTACTGGTTTTAAGTTGACAAGAATATTCTATGATGTATATATTATACATCATAGAATATTGATAGAATATTGATCAGGAGGTTACAATGCCTACATTAAAAAGGACACAGATGTATTTCCCTGAAGATGTGCTCAGCGAATTAAAAAGAAAGGCTGATGAAGAAAAAACCACAATTGCCAGCATAGTAAGGATAGCTGTTTCTGAGATTCTCGAGAAAGAAAAGAAAAGAAACTGGATAGAAGACCCATTATGGGACATGGTTGGTGCCAGCAGATCTAAAGATAAAGATCTTTCTGTTAATCATGACAAATACCTTTACGGAAAAAAGTAAATGAAGCTCTTTGTAGATACCGCGGCCTGGCTCGCACTTAACGACAAAAATGACCAGTATCATAAGGAAGCAATGGCGAAAAGTCTGGAGATAAAAGCAAAAAAGATTGAGCTTATAACGTCAGAATATATACTTGACGAAAGCATCACCTTGATTCGTTACAGGGTCTCACATCAAGCAGCAGTCATCTTTGGCGATTCCCTATTTAAAAGCAGGATAGTAAAGATTGTGGATATAACCGAGGGGGACAGACTGAAGGCATGGGAGATTTTTAAGAAATACGATGGCAAGGAATTAAGTTTCACAGACTGCACCAGCTTTGTGCTGATAAAAAATTTAAAGCTTCAGAAGGCTTTCACATTTGATAAACATTTTGAACAGATAGGAGTTACGATATTCTAAAAAATAGCTCTATGCCTTTTGCTCTTCGCTCTCAGCTTTTGTGCTGGATTGAAATAGCAGCGATTACAGGTTCTGTGGTGCTATATGGCTGGGCAACATACCAGAGAAATCTTGTCTGGAAGGATGACCTTTCTCTCTGGTCTGACATCCTTGTATAAAAGGTCTTAAATTTAGTAATCTTATGCGTGTATGAAAGACATGAATAAAGATTTAGTCAAAAAAAGTTGTACAGAGTGCGGAGGTAAACTTGAATACAGACTTATATCACAAGGCTTCGAAAGAGGCGGAATAAAGGTCAGACTTGGTGGAATAAAGGCCTATGTTTGCTCAACATGTAAAGAGATATATTTCATGCCAGGTGGAGCGGATAAAGTAGCTAAAGCCGCAAATGCCCTGTTCGAGCTTGCTAAAGCTGAAAGGCAGCACAAGGGCCAGCTAATAGCTCAGATCTCGTAATAGACAGAACCCTGCATATTAACCCGAAAACTGCATTTATCTGATAACCAAAGCAGGCATATACGCATAAAAACCTTTACAAAGCAGAATTAGGTTATTCAATGTTATCAATCGTTACTGATGAAAATATTCAGGCTCTCTGAATATCATGTGTCTTACAAAGGTGCTGTTGGTAAAGCTTTTTCTGCATATATACCTGCCTTAAAATGAATGAATTGCAGTTTTCGGGTTAACAAATTCGTACTGATGCAAAATAATAATATGAATTGAAATTTTGAAAATATGTTAAATATGTCAATAATAAACAGCCTGTTGAAAAACCCGTCGCATGTCATTGCGAGGGAAACAAAGCAATCTCGCTTTGCAATGTAAACAGGTTGACCGGAAAGGCAAATTTTTTTTAGAAAGATAAGCAGAAGGGCTCTGATTTAGAAAAAGAAAGGGTAAATTAGAGTGACAATTATGAATCCAATGAGGCACAATGGCAATATTTATCAGGCACAGGATAAAGACTTAGTGGTATAATTAAAAGTCTTCAGGAGATACAAATGGACACTGAAACAATAAAAAAAATTATACAGGAAAGTAATATAACAAGGTCTGAGATAGAAAAAAAACCTATAATTGCAATCTATCTATTCGGCTCTTATGCTAAAGGCAAAGAAAAGGCAAAATCAGACATAGACCTTGCTTTTGTCTTCGATGAAAGGTTCTATAAAGAAGACCCTTTTAGAGCGCTCCAGGAAGCTGAACTCTTAGGTTCTGAGATAGGCAAAATGATGCACAAAGCAGTTGATGTGGTCATATTGAACGGCGCTTCTCTGAGTTTTGCCTATTACACTGTAAGAAATGGGATATGCCTTTATGAAATTGGCACTGTAAATAGAATCCTCTATGAAGTGACTTTAGACAACAAATATCAGGATTTCATGCCATTTATCAAAGAACTTAGAGACATTAAAAGGAGAATCCTAATTGGAAGAGATTAAGTCAAAGATTGCTGTTGTTCAAGAAAGGGTAAGAAGGTTATCCATATTTACAGGTCTCTCCTTTGAATCATATCTTAAAGATTTAACTACCAGGGATGCTGTAGAAAGGAATATCGAGGTTGCTATTCAGGCATGTATTGATATTGCCAGAATAATAATCAAACTTGAGGGGTTGAGAGAACCTGAAGATAATAAAGGTGTATTTGTTGTTCTGGCTGAAAATGACATCATCAGTGAAGACTCCTTAAAATTTCTGGTTCTTTCTCATTTCAAGTGGGTAATGAGAGAAGAAATCCACAGTAATTCCCCCTTAATAAAGGGGGAATAAGGGGGTTGTTTGAAAATCCTTTAC
>PEUB01000130.1 GCA_002780895.1 Nitrospirae bacterium CG02_land_8_20_14_3_00_41_53 | reverse complement strand
CCCAGCCTCCCGCCTTCCCTCCTCTGGAGAGTAAGGGCTTCCTTTAACTGATCTTCTGAGATAATGTTAGAGGCTATGAGGAGCTGACCTAATTTCGCTGCCATAATTAATATTGTAACATAGGAGGAATTCTTTTGACTAATTTGCAAATTACAATCTATATCCTGTATTTTAAAGCTTAGGCATGATAAGCACACAGAAGAATCTACCATCTGTCACCGATATCGAGAGGGCTGAGCGCCTAAGAAAAGTCATTGAAGCCCTGCATGAGATAAACCAAATAATCCCTGTTATCGTTGAAGGGAAAAAAGATGCGTCAGCCTTACGAAAACTCGGGTTAATCGGTGAGATCATCACACTTCACAACGGTAAAAGTCTTTACGATTTTTGCACGGATATTGAAGATAGATTCCACAGGGTTATTATCCTGGTAGATTGGGATAAGAAGGGTAAAGATATTAACAAAACCTTATCTGAGAATCTCAAAGGACATTGGGAAGAGTTTTCCTCATTCAGAAAGCTTTTAAAGTTGCTCTGTCAAAAGGAAATAAGTGTTATAGAGGGAATTCCAAAGCTCCTTGAGAGATTGGAAGGAAATGAAACCACTTGGCAGTAAAGGCGAAGACCTTGCAGTCAGATTTTTACAGAAAAAAGGTTACAGAATAATTGCGCGAAACTACAAGACTCCTGTTGGCGAGATTGATATTATTGCAAGAGACGGCGACACGATAGTATTTATTGAAGTAAAGACAAGGACAGATATTTCCTTCGGCTATCCCTTCGAGGCAGTAAATAAGAGGAAAAGACAAAAATTGAAAAATTTAGCATTACTCTATTTAAAAAGGCAGGGGAAAGAATCTCCTGTAAGGTTTGATGTTCTCAGTATATTTTGCATGGACAATGGTAAGAAGGACATCGAACATATCAAGGATGCGTTTGAGGTTTAAGTTGTTTTCTCTGTTTCTTTCTTCTCAGCCTTTTTCTCTTTCGACTTTTTTACCTCTTTGGATTTCCTAATATCTTCATAATCAACAAATTCAAGCACAGCCATAGGTGAAGAGTCATTGACTCTATTTCTTGTCTGTACAATCCTGAGGTACCCACCATTTCTTCCTGAAAGTCTTGGTGCTATTTCACTAAAGAGCTTTGCCATAGCAGCCCTGTTAGAGAGATATGAAAGGGCAAGTCGTTTTGAATGTAAATCCCCTTTTATGCCTAGTGTTATTATCTTCTCGGCAATCTTCCTTACCTCTTTCGCCTTTGCAACTGTAGTCTCTATCCTCTCGTGTTCAAATAGAGAAGTCACGAGTCCTTTTAAAAGTGCCTTCCTCTGATTTGCAGTTCTTCCGAATAACCTGCCATCAATCCTGTGCCGCATTTTGCTCAATACCTCCGCTTTGTAAGGCCACCTCTCTGTTAAGGGCTTCCATGTCAACCCTCATACCAAGGCGAAGTCCCATCCCATACAGTATTTCCTTTATCTCATTAAGGGACTTGCGCCCAAAGTTTTTTGTCCTTAGTATTTCCTGCTCTGTCTTCTGTACAAGGTCGGCAATGGTCTTTATGTCTGCATTCATCAGACAATTATAAGATCTTACTGAAAGCTCCAGTTCTTCAACACTCTTAAGGAGATTAACATTGAATATCGGATCTTCGCTGGCTGAATACACTAAATTGGATTCCTCTATAGAAATATTCTCTTCTTCCTCTTGTTCTTCCTCTAATACGAATAGTTTGAGATGTTCAATTACGATAGATGCAGCCTGTGAAATTGCCTTCTCAGGTGTTATGCTGCCGTCGGTCCATATCTCCATTACAAGTCTGTCATAGTCTGTTGCCCTTCCAACCCTTGCCTTCTCAACAGTAAAATTAACCTTTTTTAAAGGAGTAAATACAGAATCAACTGCAATCATATCTACAGGAAGGTTTTCCTCTTTATTTAACTCAGCAGGCACATATCCCTTGCCTTTATTTATATACATCTCAGCCTCAAATGTAGCATCCTTATCTAAGGTTGCAATAAGCTGTTCAGGATTAAGAACCTCAAAAGATGCATCTCCTTGAATATTGGAGCCTGTCACATTTTGGGGACCTTTTACCTTTATTGTTGCAATCTTTTTTGCATTAGCATACAGCTTGAACCTGAGTTTCTTTATATTCAATATTATTTCAACGACATCTTCCTTGACACCCTTTATTGTAGAGAACTCATGAAAGGCGCCTGGTATCTTGACTGCAGTTACTGCTGCACCCTCAATAGAGGAAAGCAAAACCCTCCTTAATGCATTCCCTAGGGTGGTACCAAAACCACGTTCTAAAGGCTCAGCTATAAGTTTACCGTATGTATTAGTCAGCGTATCTTCATTAAACCTGATCGCGTCAGGTAGCTGAAAGCCTATCTTCTTTAGGTCCATAATGCCTCCTCAAATTAAATTCCAATAACCAAATCCCGAATTCCAACAGTAATTATTGATTATAAGCAATCAATTGTTCATTTATTTGTGCTTGGAATTCGGTTATTATCATAATTTCTTAATGCATTTATATAGTAACAACTCTAAAAAGTTATTCTTACTTAGAATAGAGTTCGACTATAAGCTGCTCCTTTACAGGAAGTTGTATTTCTTCACGAGATGGGATATTCAAAACTTTACCTCTAAGGTTTATACTGTCAACCTCAACCCAGGAAGGCATTCCTCTATGTTCAACCTTTGATAGGCTGTCTATTACCTCAGGTATATTCCTGCTTGATTCCTTTACTTCTACTAAATCCCCTCCCTTAACTGAATATGAAGGAAGATTTACTTTTTTACCGTTTATAAGGATGTGGCCATGACTGATAAATTGCCTTGCCCTGCGCCTGTTAGGTGCGAAACCCATGCGAAATACAACGGTATCAAGACGGCTCTCGATAAGTTGAAGAAGCACTTCTCCTGTAATGCCTTTCTTTCTCTCAGCTTCATAAAAATATCTTCTAAACTGTTTCTCAAGAAGTCCATACATCTTTCTGACCTTCTGTTTTTCTCTGAGTTGAAATCCGTAGTCAGATAATTTTCTATAACCTTGTCCATGTTGTCCAGCTGGATATTTCCTTCTCTCAACAGCACACTTCTCTGTATAACACCTATCACCCTTAAGAAAAAGTTTTTCACCTTCTCTACGGCAAATCCTGCATAAAGCTCCTATGTATCTTGCCACTTTATACCCTCCTCCTTTTTGGAGGCCTGCACCCGTTGTGAGGGACTGGAGTTACATCTTTTATTAGATTAATCTCAAGCCCCGCTGCTTGGAGCGCCCTGATAGCAGACTCCCTACCTGCACCTGGACCTTTTACAAAGATATCAATCTGCTTCATACCAGAATCTATTGCCTTTTTTGCTGCTGCAGAAGCTGATATCTGTGCGGCGTAAGGAGTCCCTTTCCTTGAGCCTTTAAAACCTGAGTTGCCAGCACTTGACCATGTAATCACGTCACCATTTGGGTCAGTTATAGTTACTATTGTATTATTAAAAGTAGCCTGAATATGCGCTGCCCCGAAAGTGATATTTTTCCTCTCTTTTTTAACGCCTTTTCCCCTTTGAGCCATTCCGCTATGCCTCTTTCTTTTTGCCTATAACTGCTTTTCTAGGACCCTTACGGGTTCTTGCATTAGTTTTTGTTCTCTGACCTCTTACAGGAAGTCCTAAACGGTGTCTCAGTCCTCTGTAACTGCCAATGTCTATAAGTCTTTTTATACCTATAGATATATCACGCCGGAGGTCACCCTCGACCCTGTAATCTCTCTCTATTACGGTTCTTATTTTTACAATATCTTCATCAATAAGGTCTTTAACCCTCGTGTTAGGGTTGATCTTTGTCTCCGATAATATCTTCCGCGAAAGAGATATGCCTATACCAAAAATCCTTGTCAAACCCACCTCTACACGCTCGTTTTTAGGTAAATCAACTCCCGCAATCCTCGCCATGTATCCTCCTCCCATTAATCATCAGTCCCTGTTATCCCTGCCTCTGTTTATGCCTCGGGTTATCACATGTGACTCTTATAACCCCTTTTCTCTTCACTATCTTACATTTAGCACATATAGGTTTCACCGAAGAACGAACCTTCATATTAACCTCCTTGAAAATCCCCCCTTCCCCCCTTTATTAAAGGGGGGTGAGGGGGGATTATTTGAATCTATACGTTATTCTTCCCTTTGTAAGGTCATAGGGTGAAAGTTCCACTGTAACCTTATCACCTGGCAAAATCTTTATGAAATGCATCCTCATTTTTCCTGACACATAGGCAAGTACAATCTGGCCATTTTCAAGCTCAACCTTAAACATTGCATTAGGCAGGGTTTTTACAACTGTACCCTCTACCTCTATATTATCTTCTTTTGACATTAACTAAGTAGTATAATCTTTTTAACTAATTTTAGTCAAGATTTCTGGTTTATCCGATGTAACAAGGATAGTATGCTCAAAATGAGCTGATAATTTACCATCCAATGTTACAGTTGTCCAACCGTCATCGAGTATTAAAACCTCGTATCCTCCCTCGTTAACCATAGGTTCTATCGCTAAGGTCATACCTGGCATAAGCCTTGGACCACGATTAGGTGGGCCAAAATTAGGAATCTGAGGCTCTTCATGCAGCTCCCTGCCTATACCATGACCTACAAATGCCCTTACTACAGAAAAACCCTTTGACTTAACATGCCTTTGAATAGAATAAGAGATATCAGATATCCTATTTCCGGGCATTGCATTCTCTATCCCTATATAGAGGGATCCTTCTGTTACCCTGAGTAATCTTTCTGCATTTGGGAGTATTTTACCAACAGGGAAGGTACAAGCAGCATCTCCATAAAAGCCATCCTTGTAAACACCAAGGTCTATACTCAGGATATCGCCTTCCTTCAATACCCTGTCAGACGGTATGCCATGAATAACCTCATTATTCACAGATGCACATATGCTCGCAGGGTATCCCCTATACCCCTTAAATGCAGGTACTGCATTATTTGCCCTTATATAGGCATCTGCAAAATTCTCGATCTCCTCCGTTGTAATACCTGGCTTCACTATAGCTTTTATGGCATCAAGTGTTTTGGCAACAATGCTGCATGACTGCGCCATATTTTTTATCTCGTCTGGAGACTTCAAAATAATCATCCTCTCCTGCCCTTTAGTCTACCTTTTTTTAGAAAGCCCTCGTATGAACGTGTAATCAGGTGTGACTCTATCTGAGAAACTGTGTCAAGGGCAACACCCACTGCAATAA
Organism: Nitrospirae bacterium CG02_land_8_20_14_3_00_41_53; assembly: GCA_002780895.1. Taxonomy (GTDB): domain Bacteria; phylum Nitrospirota; class Thermodesulfovibrionia; order Thermodesulfovibrionales; family SM23-35; genus 0-14-3-00-41-53. The sequence goes on along the minus strand of PEUB01000130.1, from coordinate 10,242 downwards.
GTAGAGAAGTACCTCCAAAATAAAAAGGTACATTAAACCTTCTTATTAGAATCTCAGGAATAATACATACAATCGCAAGGTAGACAGCGCCTACAAATGTCAGTCTTGACAGCACCTTGTAGATATATTCAGAGGTCTTCTGGCCAGGTCTTATACCAGGGATATAGCCTCCATATTTCTTGAGATTATCTGCAATATCAACAGGATTAAAGATAATAGCAGTATAAAAATAGGCAAAGAAAAAGATCATCCCGACATAAAGCATAGTATAAAAGATCGTCCCCGGAGACAATTGTTTGGCAATTGCCTGTACCCATGGTATTGCTATAAAACCTGCCACTGTTGCAGGAAACATTATGATTGAGGATGCAAATATCGGAGGGATGACTCCAGCGGTATTTACTTTTAGCGGCAAGTGCGTAGACTGGCCCCCATACACCTTACGACCGACAACCCTTTTTGCATACTGCACGGGAATCTTCCTCTGTCCTCTCTCCATGTATATTATCGCACCGACAACAGCCACCATCATCACGATAAGTAAAATAACAAAAAATATAGAGAGTTCGCCTGCCTGTACCAATCTGATTGTACTTATCACAGCATTGGGAAATCTTGCGACAATCCCGGCAAATATTATTAGTGATATGCCATTACCTATACCCCTCTCAGTAATCTGTTCTCCAAGCCACATTATAAAAGCTGTCCCTGATGTAAGAGTAATCATAGTCAGTATTTTGAACGACCAGCCTGGATTCTGAACAAACGCCCCTCCCTTCATTCCCTCAAGTCCTGCTGCAATGCCAAAAGACTGAATTGCAGCGATAACAATTGTCCCATATCTTGTATATCTTACAATCTTTTTCCTGCCTGCCTCCCCCTCCTTCGCGAGCTTACCTATAGCAGGAATTACGACTGTAAGCAGCTGAAGAATAATAGATGCACTTATATAAGGCATTATCCCAAGGGCAAAGATAGCGACCCTTGATAAAGCTCCCCCCGTAAACATATCAAAGAAGCCCATAAGCGCCCCGATGTTTCCAGCAAGAAACTTGCTCAATTCTTCCCCATTAATCCCTGGTGTGGGAATATGAGCACCTATCCTGTATACAGCGAGGAGGGCCAGGGTAAAAAAGACCCTGTTTTTAAGCTCTGGTATCTTAAATATATTCTGGAAGCTTGAGAGAACACCCATATGAATTAAATTATTTCTGCCTTACCGCCTGCTGCAGCTATTTTAGCTAATGCAGAAGCACTAAAGGCATCTGCCTTTATTGTAAAGGGTCTCTGAATCTCACCATCACCAAGTACCTTGATGCCATCCTTTAAATCTTTTATAAGACCTTTTTCAATAAGGACCTCAGGCGTTATAATATCTAACCCTTCTATGCTGCTAATATTTTTAAGATTTACGATTGCATACCCTATTTTAAATGGGTTTTTAAATCCTCTCTTAGGAAGTCTCCTCTGTAAAGGCATCTGACCACCTTCAAAACCAGGTCCTTTTGTTCCCCCTGAACGAGCCTTCTGTCCTTTATGCCCTCTGCATGAAGTTTTCCCATGTCCTGAGCCTACACCACGACCTACTCTTTTGTTTTTTCTCCTGCTTCCTTCAGCAGGCTTTAAATCCTCTATCTTCATGATACCTCCTGAGGCTCTTCCTCAATCTTGCCTCTGAGTTTCATAACCGAAGCTGGGTCATTAAGACTTGCAAGCCCATTAAGGGTTGCCTTCACTGAATTGAAAGGATTACGGCTGCGAAGAGATTTTGCAACAACATTCTGAACCCCTCCTACTTCTAAGATTGCCCTGACAGCACCTCCTGCAATAATACCGGTACCTTTCACTGCAGGGTTTATAACCACTATCCCTGAGCCAAACCTTCCTATAACCCTGTAGGGTATCGTCTTATCCTTTATAGGGAATTTTAAGAGGGATTTTTTTGCCTGTTCTATAGCCTTTCTGATAGCCTCAGGAACCTCTAGTGCCTTTCCCTTTCCAATGCCAACGGTTCCCTCACCGTCTCCAACAACAACAAGGGCGGTAAAGGAAAACCGTCTTCCACCCTTAACTACTTTTGCTACCCTGTTTATATACACTACCTTATCTTTTAGATTCAGTCCCTCTGGATCAATCTTCCCCACATAACCTCCATACAACATTTAGAATTCCAACCCTGCCTCCCTGGCAGCCTCTGCCAATGCCTTAATACTTCCGTGATAAAGATATCCACTCCTATCAAAAACAAGCTTCTTTATACCTTTCTCTAAAGCCCTTCTTGCTATAAGCTCACCAACCAATTTTGCAGTCTTAGCATTTCCTTTATGGGACTTATCGCCTTTAAATTCCTTACCAAGACTTGATGCAGTTACAACAGTATATCCTTTAAAGTCATCTATAATCTGGGCATATATGTGATTCAGACTCCTATAAACAGCCAATCTCAACCTGTCAGGAGTTCCTAAAACCTTTTTCCTTATCCGTTTGTGACGCCTTTGCCTACTCTCTTTTCTGCTCTCTGCCAAAACAACCTCCAATCTGAAAGCTAATAGCTATGAGCTGTCAGCTATCCGCTATTTTTTCCCTGCCTTACCAACCTTCAATTTAAGCCTTTCACCTGAATATCTAATACCCTTCCCCTTATAAGCATCTGGAAATCTAAGCGCTTTCAAACTTGCGGCAACCTGTCCAAGTTTCTGTTTATCAATCCCAATAAGTGTTATTTTAACAATAAGTGTTATTTTAATTTGTTTGGCATCAACTGATGCCTTGATACCTTCCGGTAATTGAAACTCAATAGGATGGGAATATCCAAGTGCAAAGACGAGCTTATCACCAACCACCTGCGTTTTATAACCAACACCTACTATATCTAGAACCTTTTGGTAACCTTGAGAAACCCCTGTAATCATATTAGAGATGATACTTCGTGTAAGACCATGAAGTGCCCTCTCAACCTTTGAGTCGCCCAGTCTTTCTACAGATATATTACCACCATTAGCTGAAACCTTAACCCCACCTGGATAACTCCAGCTTAGTTCTCCTTTCGGGCCTCTAACCCTTATTATCCCATCCTTTATCTCTACAACAACCTTCTCAGGTATTTCTATGGGCTTTTTACCAATCCGTGACATCTCTAATTATTCTCCTCTACCACACATAAGAGATAACTTCTCCGCCCACACCTTCACGCCGACAAACCTTATCACTTAAAATCCCTTTGGATGTTGTCAGGATTGCGATTCCAAGACCACCCATTACTCTCGGGACTTCATCACGGCCGACATAAACCCTTCGACCGGGCTTGCTTATTCTCTTCAATCCTAATATAACGCTCTCATTATCTGAATATTTCGGGATTACCCTCAGGATACCTTGTTTTCTATCCTTCAATATTTTATAAGCCCTTATAAAGCCTTCCTCTTTTAATATCTTTGCTATCTCTAACTTAATTTTAGAAATAGGTATATCAACCTTCTCTGCCTTAATACGCATAGCGTTTCGCATCCTTGTAAGCATATCTGCAATTGGATCAGTCATTGACATATTTTTTCTCCTGTGCTTCACTGCTATCTGGCATCGTGTATCTTATATCTTGCATCTGTTATTTACCAGCTTGCTTTTATTACTCCGGGTATCTGTCCCTCAAGTGCAAGCGTTCTAAAGCATATTCTGCACATTCCGAATTTTCGTAGATAAGCCCTGGACCTTCCGCAAAGCTTACACCTGTTGTGAGCCCTCACCCCGAACTTTGGTGGCCTCTTGGCCTTTTCAATCATACAAGTCTTAGCCATATTCCCTCTCTTAGCTGACAGCTATCAGCTATTAGCTTTTAAACGGTATCCCTAAATAACGTAAAAGGGTTTTGCTTTCTTTATCTGTCCTTGCAGTCGTACAGATCGCGACATCAAGCCCGTGAACCATTTCGACCTTGTCATAATCTATCTCTGGGAATATAAATTGTTCTTTGAGACCCAAAGAATAGTTACCCCTTCCGTCAAAAGACTTTCCAGATACTCCCTTGAAATCCCTGATTCTTGGCAGTGCAATGCTTATCAGCCTGTCAAGAAATTCATACATTCTATTTCCCCTGAGGGTTACTTTACACCCTATAGGAACACCCTTCCTTAATTTAAAAGATGCTATTGATTTCTTCGCCTTAGTAACAACTGCCCTCTGACCTGTTATCAAGGAAAGTTCCTTCTGCGCTGCATCAAGAAATTTTATGTTCTGTATTGCCTCGCCAAGTCCTACATTAAGGACAACTTTTTGTACCCTGGGTACCTCCATTACATTTTTAAATGAAAATTCCTTCATCATGAGGGGTATGATCTCTTTGATGTATCTTTCTCTGAGTCTCGGCATCATTACTCGTCCATAACCTCCCTGCATTTCTTGCACATCCGCACCTTCCTGCCATCCTCGAGAGATGTGTTGCTGATCCTCGTTGGCTTATTACATTTTGGACATATCAGCATTACATTTGATACATGAAGTGGTGCTTCTTTTTCAATAATGCCGCCCTGGGTAAATTTTCTGGTTGGCTTCATATGTTTCTTGATCATGTTAATCTTCTCTACCAAGAGCCTGTCCTTTGATGGGTAAAATGAAAGAACCCTTCCCCTTTTCCCCTTTTCTTTACCAGTAATTATCAGGACTGTATCGTTTTTCTTAATACTTAAACCCATTTTTCTCCTAAAGAACCTCAGGGGCCAGGGATATTATCTTCGTAAACTCCTTCCACCTTAGCTCCCTTGCAACAGGGCCAAAGATCCTCGTCCCAACAGGTTCGCCCTGTACATTTATAAGAACAACTGCATTCTGGTCAAAACGTATATAAGACCCGTCAGATCTTCTGTGCTCTTTTTTTGTCCGTACCACAACAGCCTTTGCTACAGTCCCTTTTTTGATATTACTGTCAGGCAATGCCTCTTTAACGCTGACAACAACTATATCACCAAGCCTTGCGTATCTCTTGTGGGAACCTCCGAGCACCTTTATACACTGTACCTTCTTTGCACCTGAATTGTCTGCTACCTCAAGCATGCTCCTCAACTGGATCATCTTTAATCACTCCAATCAACCTCTATTCTATTACTACCCACCTTTTCTCCTTGCTTATAGGGCCTGTCTCTATAATCTTAACAGTGTCTCCAATTCGATACTTGTTTTCCTTATCGTGTGCCTTGAACTTTGTCACCCTTTTTACCGTCTTTTTATATACTGTGTGTTGAAAAAGTCTTGTCACTGCCACAACTACTGTCTTATTCATCCTATCACTGACCACTTTGCCTGTGTATATCTTCTTGGACATTTCTACCTTCCTGCTTTTAACTTTTCACTTTTTATCGTCAATGTTCTTGCAATATCCTTTTTCACAGTGTGCAAACGCATCGGATTCTCTATTTCACCTGTAGCTTGTTGGAATCTCAGATTGAAGAGTTCTTTCCTAAGGTCCTGCTCCTTCTGTGTTAATTCATCTATCGTCATTGCTTTAAGTTCAGATGGTTTCACAGAACCTCCTGATCCCTTTTAATAAACCTCGTCGCTACAGGCAATTTATGAGAGGCAAGACGCATAGCCTCTTTCGCAACCGCTTCTGTCACACCTGACATCTCATATAGAATCCTTCCCGGTCTCACAACTGCAACCCAGTATTCAGGCGCCCCTTTCCCCTTACCCATCCTTGTCTCGGCAGGTTTCTTTGTTATAGGTTTATCCGGGAAGACCCTTATCCATACCTTACATCCTCTTTTTGCATGGCGGGTAATCGCGATCCTTGCTGCCTCGATCTGGCTACTTGAAACCCATCCCGGTTCGAGTGCCTTTAAACCAAAGTCACCGAATGAGACGGTAGAACCGCTATATGCCTTCCCATCCATTCTGCCTTTCTGCATCTTTCTAAATTTAACTTTTTTCGGCATCAGCAGCATAACATCACCTAATTTTCCTTAACTCTACTTTCTGACAATATATCCCCATGGTACATCCAGACCTTGACTCCAATAACCCCATAAGTCGTACTCGCCCTGGCGAAACCATAATCTATATCCGCCCTGAACGTATGGAGAGGGACTCTCCCTTCCCTGTACCACTCTGACCGCGATATCTCGGCCCCGGCAAGCCTCCCGGAGCATGATATTTTTACCCCGAGGATACCAAATCTCATGGCTGAGGCAACAGCCTTTTTCATGGCCCTTCTGAAAGCAATCCTTTTTTCAAGTTGAAGGGCTATATTTTCCGCAACAAGTTGAGCATCTACTTCCGGTTTCCGTATCTCTTTTATATCTATCGCAACCTCTTTTCCTGTCATCAGTTTAAGATCTTTTCTGAGCTTTTCAACCTCCGCACCTTTTTTACCAATAATTATTCCAGGCCTTGCTGTGTGAATTATCACCCTTACATTCTGACCAGCCCGCTCTATTTCTATTTTTGGTACCCCAGCATGAAAGAGTCTTTCCTTGAGAGTCCTCCTCATTGTTATGTCTTCGATAAGTTGTTCACTATATCCTTTCTTGAGATACCATCGCGAATCCCACGTTTTAATAATACCAAGCCGAATTCCTATTGGATGCGTCTTTTGACCCAAAGCCTACCTCCACCCTAACCTGTCATTCCGAGCCCTTCGCTTGTCATTCTGAGCAGAGCGAAGAATCTCGTCTTTCCGCTCAGGATAAACTCCGCGAGGAATCTCGAAAGCATTCGGGATTGCTTCTCCCCTATGATTTCGGGATCGCAATGACAGTTTCATTTTGAATTTTCTTCTGATAAAACTACTGTTATATGGCAAGTCCTCTTTCTAATAACGTTCGACCTACCCATTGCCCTTGGTTCAACCCTTTTCATTACAGGCCCTTGATCTACAAATACCTTTACAATCTTCATCGCTTCAGGATTAACAGCCTTTTTCTGTTCTGCATTTGACATTGCCGACTTAAGGAGTTTCTCAACAAACTTTGCTCCCCTGTATGGCATGAATCGGAGAAAAAGCATGGCATCACCTGCACTTTTATCTCTTATAAGGTCTACTACCCTCCGTGCCTTCCTGGGCGTAATCTTTGCATATTTTAATATTGCCTTTGATTCCATAATATATTTTTCTTATGTAGATGCTGTCTTTCCAGAGTGTGAATGGCTTCTGAATGTTCTTGTCGGTGAAAATTCGCCAAGCTTATGACCAACCATATTCTCTGTGACATATACAGGTATAAACTTTTTACCGTTATGCACAGCAAAGGTATATCCTATAAACTCAGGTATTATCGTTGAACGTCTTGACCATGTCTTTATAAGCTTCTTTTCGCCAATTTCAATCATTGACTTTACCTTTTTCATAAGCTTTTCATCTACAAATGGACCCTTTTTTAAAGACCTCGGCAAGTTACTTCCTCCTCTTAATAATAAATCTATCAGTTCTTGGATTCCGCCTTGTTTTAACGCCTTCAGGTTTTCCCCATGGTGAGCACGCTGGTCTGCCGCCAGAAGCCTTCCCCTCTCCGCCTCCCAATGGATGGTCTACCGGATTCATTGCAACACCCCTCACATGAGGTTTCTTGCCTAACCATCTTACCCTCCCTGCCTTACCATAAGAGATATTTTCATGGTCAGGGTTACTAACCTGCCCCACAGTCGCCATACACCCTGAAGGGATAAAACGCACCTCACCTGATGGAATTTTAACCTGGACATACTTATCTTCTTTAGCTATCAGCTGTGCTGAGGAGCCTGCGCTCCTCACAAGTCTGGCGCCTTCTCCTGGCCGTAATTCAATATTATGTAAAAATGTCCCTAATGGCATATCACTTAGGGGTAACGCATTCCCTATTTTTATCTCAGCACCTTTCCCAGAGACGACCTCTTCACCTATCAGAAGTCCAACAGGTGCAATGATATACCTCTTTTCTCCGTCTTTATAATTGAGGAGTGCAATCCTTGCTGACCTGTTTGGATCGTATTCTATGGTCCCAACCTTAGCAGGCACACCTATCTTATCCCTCTTGAAATCAATAACCCTATAGTCCCTCCTGTTACCCCCGCCTCTATGCCAGGCAGTAACACATCCATTATTATTTCTGCCGCCAGTCCTTCTCAGGGATTTCAATAGAGATTTGTATGGCTTATCTGCTGTTATGTCAGAAAAGTCAGAGACCGTCTGAAATCTCCTGCCTGGCGATGTTGGATTATATTTTTTTATCCCCATTATGCACCTTCAATGAAATCAAGTTTTTCACCCTTCTTGAGGGTAATTACTGCCTTCTTCCTATCAGGTCTTTTACCTATAGACCTTCCATATTTTTTCCATTTCCCTTTTAAATTGATTGTTGAAACCTTTTCAACCTTTACCTTGAAAATCTCCTCAACAGACTTTTTTATATCAACCTTGTTAGCGTCTCTTGAGACTTCAACAAGTATCTTGTTCTGTAATTCTTTAAGACTGCTGCCCTTTTCTGTAAAAAGCGGTTTCTTAATTATGGTATAGAGATTTTTCATGAGCCTTTTATGTCCTCTATTCGTATTGCTGCGTGTTTTGTCATAAGAAGCACGTTATGAGCAATAACATCGTATGTATTTAGATCCGCAGATCTTATAACACTTACACTAGGTATATTCCTGGCAGAAAGTACAACCGAGTTATCCTTTTCAGGGATTACTATAAGTATACTTTTACCAGTAAGACCGAGATTCTTTAAGATTTCCTTCATCTCCTTTGTCTTTGGCTTCTCAATAGCGAAATTGTCTATTACAACAACTTCACCATCAGCAAGTTTTCTATAAAAGGCTGTCATTAAGGCAAGCCTTTTTACCTTTTTCGGTAGGTTATATGAATAATCTCTTGGTTGCGGGCCAAAAACTATTCCTCCACCCCTCCATAAAGGAGAGCGTATGCTTCCTGCCCTTGCACGCCCTGTACCTTTCTGCTTCCATGGTTTTTTGCCTCCTCCGCTAACAAGACCCTTTGTCTTTGTAGAATGGGTACCCTGCCTTTGGTTTGCAAGAAAATTAACCACCGCACTATGGACAACACCCTCTTTCGCATGGACACCAAATATATTATCACTCAGGTTCATTTTTCCAACAATATTATTATTTTTGTCTTTTACTTCAACCTCCGGCATATCAATCTTCCTTTTTAATCTCGAGAAATGTGCCCTTTGCACCCGGTACTGCACCTTTTACAAGGATAAGGTTCTGATTAACCTTAACATCAACTATCTCAAGGTTCTTGACTGTTACTTTTTCTGACCCCATATGACCAGGCATCTTCTGGTTCTTCCATACCCTCGATGGGTATGAGCTTGCACCTATGGAACCGGGGGCACGGTGAAACATTGAGCCATGAGAACCCGGGCCACCGGAAAAGTGGTGTCTTTTCATAACACCCTGAAACCCTTTACCTTTGGAGACACCAGAAACAGAAACCCTGTCTCCCTTTACAAATCTTTCAACAGTCAGAAATTCACCGACCTTTAAACCACCTATAGGGAATTCCTTTAATATCTTATAAGGTTTAACCCCTACCTTTTTGAACATACCTGATAGAGGCTTGTTTAATTTTTTTTCTTTTACCTCAAAAAAACTTATTTTAGCAGCCTCATATCCGTCTTTATCAAGGGTTTTCACCTGAATAACACAACATGGTCCTGCCTCAACAACAGTAACAGGATATGCCTTTCCATCTTCTGTAAATACCTGCGTCATGCCGAGTTTTTTACCTAAAATACATGTCATAAATATATCTCCAATATGCATCAATTACTAAGGAGTTCATTAGTAACTATTTGGCTAATTCCTGTCATAGTTTTATTTCTACATCAACTCCTGCTGCGAGTTCTAATTTCATTAATGCATCAACAGTCTGCGGAGTTGGATCAACGATATCTATTAACCTTTTATGCGTCCTGATCTCAAATTGTTCCCTTGATTTTTTATCCACATGTGGAGACCTGAGAACTGTTACTCTACTTATTCGTGTAGGTAACGGCACAGGTCCAGCTATCCGTGCACCTGTCCTTTGTACTGTATCCACTATCTCCTTCACAGACCTGTCAAGTACCCTGTGGTCATAAGCCCTTAATTTTATCCTTATCTTCTGGTTCACCCTTGTCTCACTTTTAGTTTTAAACTTTCAACCATATAAATTACTCCAGTACCTCAGTAACAACACCGGCGCCTACAGTCCTTCCACCCTCTCTTATAGCAAACCTTAACTCCTTCTCCATCGCTATCGGTGAGATTAGTTCT
>PEUB01000116.1 GCA_002780895.1 Nitrospirae bacterium CG02_land_8_20_14_3_00_41_53 | reverse complement strand
GGGCATTCCTTATCTTTTATGGCACAGACCACACGCTTGAAGGCATATCCGAAGCCGCCTCTGAATGTCGAACCTTTATAGGCAGGAAGAATAAGGGGCTCTTTGGCAGTTATATTGAAATTAAACTGCTTGCATTCGATAAAATAAGCTGTGGGTTTTTCCATGATCAGCCCTCTACGGAAGCTGTCAAATCTTACCACAAACCACCGAAAAAAACATTTTAAATAAGCTTAATTTGACTGACCGTTAATATCTAAAAAACTAAGGTTTTACTATATCAGGTTTTTTGCTTTTATAGATTATCTTTATCAAAAACTTATACCTACTTTCTTTGCTATCCCTTATCAAATCTCTCGACTTTAAAACGAGCTACATCAGGAGGTTCTAAAAATTCCCACTTTCCTTGTACACCGCAGTAAAGTGAAGCTATCTCAATGTGAAGCATTGCTATACCGCAGTCCAATCTCTTTGGGATATTGAAGGTATCTTTAAGATCATCCACGGAAATAGTGATGCTATGAGTTTCGACTTTAAATCGCCATGGCTGACGATTGACCGCTGAAGGAGCGACCCTGGCTGCTTCCAATGCTGCCTTTAGCCACAGAGGCCACTTTAGCTCCTCTACACCTGTTACCAGTTCAGTGAGGGATTTGCGTTTATGTGTCCATCCAAAACCTGTCATGATTTTCTCTTCAAGTGACCATGCCTCCATAACATAACCAACAGGTGTTACTGCAAAAACCTTTTCATTTTCTTTAATTATTGCAAGAGAAGCGGCTACTTCCGGTCTGAAAAACCCGCCTACCCAACAAGTGCTGAGGTTAAGAGATGTAGCTTCCAGGATGATACCCTCCCCTAAATAACCCACCTTTTCCTGTATATTTGGATCCTCCATATTTCCAACAAAGGCAATAAAGGCAGGGGCACCTTTAATTTTACCATAATGGCCAATAGCACCTTTAAAAACTTTATCTGATGAGTCGCCTACTAAGACAGCTCGGACTTCTGTGAAAGGTCTGAATTCTTCACAAACTGCACTAAGTCTTGCAAGTAAATAAGGGTCGACTGGTTTAGGGTCAAAAAGACGTCGAGACCTCCGTCTTACAATCGCAGCATACCACCTGGAAAAAGGAATTTCCATCAATGATATCCACCTCCTGAAGATGGTCTTCTAAATATATCAATAGTGATGCTATAATTAATAAAAGTATAGCATTTTGTTTGAGTTATTTTAGAATCGGCGGGTTCCTTACTTATCTTTAATTACTAAACTTGCCGTTTGTAAGCATGCGGTATACAAGAAGTTTCCTTGAAATATTAAACCTCTTAATTTTATTATAGAACATGGTTGGAACACTACTAAGAAAAGTTTTCGGGACGAAAAATGAGCGAGAGATAAAAAGGCTGTTGCCATTGGTCGAACATGTTAACTCTAAAGAGACACAGATAGCGGGTCTCTCAGACACCGAGCTTAAAGATAAGACCGGAGAATTTAAGGGAAGTCTTGAGGAAGGTAAAACCCTTGATGACATACTTCCCGAGGCATTTGCATTAGTACGTGAAGTATCCAATCGGAGACTTAAGATGAGACATTTTGATATGCAGGTACTCGGTGGAATTGTACTCCACGAAGGTAAAATCGCAGAGATGAAGACAGGTGAAGGTAAGACTCTTGTTGCCACCCTACCCGTTTATTTGAATGCACTTGAGGGCAAAGGTGTCCATGTTGTTACTGTAAACGATTATCTTGCAAAGAGGGATACTCAATGGATGGGGCCTATATATAACTTTCTTGGACTGTCAGTAGGAGTAATACAACATGACAGTTCTTTTATTTATGACCCATCTTACTTTTCAACAGATAAAAAACTGGACTTTCTCAGACCTTGTTCACGAAAGGACGCTTATTCAGCAGACATAACTTACGGGACTAACAATGAATTTGGATTCGATTTTCTCAGGGATAATATGAAATATGAGATATCCGATTACTGTCAGAGAAAATTGAACTATGCAATAGTGGATGAGGTTGACAGTATCCTCATAGATGAGGCAAGGACGCCACTTATTATATCAGGACCATCAGAGGAATCAACGGACAAATATTACAAGATGAATAAGATTATTCCAAGGCTTCAAAAAGATAGTGATTACACGATTGATGAAAAGGCAAAGACTGCAATCCTTACAGAAGAAGGCAACATTAAGGTAGAAAGATTGCTCGGCGCAGGCAACCTTTATGATCCATCAAACATTGAACTTGTACACCATGTCCTACAAGCACTCAAGGCGCATACGCTTTTTAAAAGGGATGTTGATTATGTTGTCAAGAACAGCGAGGTAATTATAGTAGACGAATTTACAGGCAGGCTCATGCCTGGCAGGCGCTGGTCAGATGGACTTCATCAGGCAGTAGAGGCAAAGGAGGGTGTGAAGATTGAAAGCGAAAATCAGACCCTTGCAACAATCACCTTTCAGAACTACTTCAGGATGTATAGAAAATTAGCAGGCATGACAGGGACGGCTGATACAGAGGCGGCAGAGTTTGCAAAGATCTATAACCTCGAGGTGATTGTCATACCTACAAATAAGCCTATGATAAGGGATGATTATCCTGATGTGATTTATAAGACTGAAAAAGGGAAATTCAATGCTGTTATAAAAGAAATAGAGGAACTTCATAAAAAGGGTCAGCCTGTCCTTGTAGGCACTATCTCTATAGAAAAGTCTGAGATATTGAGCCATCTTTTAAAGAAGAAAGGCATCCCGCATTCTGTCCTTAATGCAAAATACCATGAAAAAGAAGCAGAAATTATTACCCAGGCTGGAAGAAGTGGCACAGTTACAATAGCAACTAATATGGCTGGTAGAGGAACTGATATTGTACTCGGAGGTAATCCTGAAGGCCTTGCCAGAGATTTTCTGAAGGACAAAAAGGATTATCTGGAAGATGACTGGAAACAAGCATTTTCAAAGGCTGAAGATATCTGCAAGAATGACAGGGAGAAGGTGTTATCTGTCGGAGGCTTTCACATACTTTGTACAGAGAGACACGAAGCAAGGAGGATAGATAATCAGTTAAGGGGTCGTTGTGGAAGACAGGGTGACCCTGGCTCTTCGAGATTTTATCTGTCACTTGAAGACGACCTCATGAGGATCTTTGGCTCTGATAGGATATCAGGACTTATGGGCAAACTCGGCATGGATGAAGATATGCCCATAGAAAATAAAATGGTAACAAAGGCTATAGAGAACGCACAGAAACGTGTCGAGGCACATAACTTTGATATAAGGAAACACCTCCTTGAATATGATGATGTCATGAACAAGCAGAGGACAGAAATATATTCTTTCAGAAAAGAGATCCTCCAGGGTGAAAATCTCAATGACCGCATCTTCGGTATGATAGAGGGGGTTGTGGATGAACTACTCTTTATTTTCTGTCCTGAAGAAAAACATGGAGAAGAATGGAATCTAAAGGGGCTCAAGGATTCAGTCTACGGTATATTTTCTATCATGCCTGACGTTGCACCTATGGGTCTGGATTCATTAAGGGAGGTATTGATTTCAGAAGTAAAAAATGCATATGAAAAGAAAGAATCAGAAATTGGCAGTGATATAATGAGATACCTTGAGAAGGTCATTATGCTTCAGATCATTGATACGCAGTGGAAAGACCATTTACTTGCTATGGACCACCTGAAGGAAGGCATCGGTCTCAGGGGCTATGGTCAGAGGGATCCTTTGGTGGAATATAAAAAAGAGGCATTTGATATGTTTGCAGATATGACATCAAGAATATCCACCGAGGTCATTAGCAGGCTCTTTAAAATCCAGGTTCAGAAAAAAGAAACTATAAAAAAAGAACCAGCAGGACAGGCAAGGTTAAACTACAACAGGGGTGAAGGTTCTTCTGCAGTTCAAACAGTAAGACGCAGCAAAAAGGTTGGCAGGAATGAACCATGTCCCTGTGGAAGTGGGAAAAAATTTAAGAAATGCTGTGGTATGAATGCCTGAATCACTTAAACCCTCTCCAAAGTCTTTATCAATGCCTCTGCCTTCTTGAGCGTTTCGTAATATTCCCTTTCCGGTTCTGAATCAGCAACTATACCAGCACCTACCTGAACATAGGCCATTTCGCCTTTTATAACAAATGTCCTGATTATTATATTTAAATCCATATTCCATGAAAAACTAATATACCCAATTGACCCGGTATACGGCCCGCGGCTTACTGGTTCAAGTTCATCAATAATCTCCATGCACCTTACCTTTGGAACACCTGTTATAGTACCTCCAGGGAATGCAGCCTTTATTGCATCGAAACAGTCTTTCCCATATGCAAGATCTCCTCTTACATTTGAAACTATATGTATCACATGTGAATAATCTTCGGTAATCATGAGTTCATCAACCCTGACAGTACCATAATCTGAAACCCTTCCGAGGTCATTTCTCTCAAGGTCTATTAACATTATATGTTCCGCCCTCTCCTTCTCATTTAAAAGCAGTTCTGCGCGCATCAGTTCGTCTTCATTACTGTCTTTCCCTCGCGGTCTTGTGCCTGCTATCGGCCTTGTCTCGATTGTTCTATCATTAACCCTCAGAAGTCTTTCAGGTGAAGAACTTACTATCTGGTAATCTCCAAAATCAATAAATGCTGCAAAAGGAGATGGATTTATAGAACTCAGTATTCTGTAAAGGCTCCAAGGGTTTTTATCTCTGATATGTGCTGAAACCCTCTGTGAGAGGTTTGCCTGAAAGATGTCTCCTGCAGCTATATATTTTTTGGCTTTCTTGACAATATCCATATATTCGTTCTTTTTTATTTCATAAATGACTTCTATTCGGTCATTGGACATTGGACATTGGTCATTAATCCCCCTCTGCCCCCCTTTAGTAAAGGGGGGTAAGGGGGGATTTGACTGCTGACTATTGACTAATGACATTATTTTTTTGATCTCATATTCTGCCTCATCGTACTTCTCCGCCCAATCTATTACCGTTCTTACCCCATCACCTACCACCGAATCTTTTACACCCGGGCAGACTATAATCCAACACTTTTTATATATATGGTCAATAGCAATTAATCTGTCAATCATCAAGAAGTGTGCATCAGGCAGGTTGATGTCATCAACAGCATTTTTTGGTAGCTGTTCAAGATATTGGACAAAATCATAACTTAGTATCCCTGCAGCGCCTCCCTGAAAAGGAGGGAGATATTCAAAAGGTTTTTGTTTGTATGAGCTAAGAAGGTTCTTCAGCACATTTAATGGCTTACTCGAAGATATATTCTTTTGTCTCAAAAATGCACTTTCAAATCCTCCTTTAACTTTTGCAGCATATGAAGAGGAAACCTTCCCTCCCTCGATGGGAGGGATTGAGGGAGGGTGATAATTTTTATAATCTTTTATGAGGCTTTTATCCGTACGGTTTATATCTGAGGTTTCTATTTCTATAATTCCATTTTTTACCTTGAATACAAGGCATGGCTCGAATCCTATAAACGAATATCGAGCGATCTTTTCATGGCCCTTAACGCTTTCAAGAAGAAAGCTGTTTTTTGAGGCTAAGGATTTATAAATTGAACAGGGAGATGAGTATGGTATCTCCTCATAAAGTGGTGGAATTGTCCCATCCTTTACGAGCTGCAAAAAATCCTTTTTCGAAGGTTTAATCATTTGTTATTGACTATATCCTGATAACTATTGCAATAGCAAGGTATGTCTTAATCCGAAATTTGCTAATGAGTCCCCTCTTGAGAGGGGTGTAGGGGTGTGTAATTCCCCATTGCGATCCCGTTCCGAATGCTTTCGGGATCGGGAGAAGCAATCTCAGAAATCCCTATAAAACCATGAGAAAATCCTTGACAACACAAAGTTTTTTAATCAATAATCAATCCAT
Organism: Nitrospirae bacterium CG02_land_8_20_14_3_00_41_53; assembly: GCA_002780895.1. GTDB lineage: Bacteria > Nitrospirota > Thermodesulfovibrionia > Thermodesulfovibrionales > SM23-35 > 0-14-3-00-41-53. Next base: position 2,015 of record PEUB01000116.1, on the reverse strand, counting down.
GCAAAACACACCTTTTCAATAGAGGTATTATTTATGCCGATGGCTCGTAGAGGGGTAGTAACAGTTAACAAAAGATAGCTCAGGGGGATTTGCAATTAAGGGGGCTCAGTCCAAAGACGCAAAAGGCGTATCTCGATCAGGTCAGGAATTTTGCCCGATACTTCGACAAGTCGCCTGAAGAGTTGGGAGAAATCGAGGTAAGGAAATATCTGCTTTATCTCCTGAAGGAAAAGAAGGCGTCCGATTCAACGTACAAACAAACTTACGGCTCTTTAAAATTCCTCTATGAAACCACCCTGAAACGTAACTGGGTGGGTTTTAAAATCCCCTACCTGAAGACCAGAAGGCGACTTCCGGTTGTCCTGGACCACTCGGAGGTAGAGGCGTTATTTTCGGTCACAAAGAACCTCAAGCACAAGGCCATATTAATGATAACCTATTCATCGGGACTGAGGCTGGCGGAGACATCCCATCTGAAGGTCACCGACATCGACAGCAAACGCATGATGGTAAGGGTCACCGGCAAAGGCGGGAAAGACCGCTACAGCATACTCTCCTCTGTCGCCCTTGAGACGTTGAGACAATACTACAGGAAGTATCGTCCCAAGGATTGGTTGTTCGAGGGTCAACGTCCCGGCAGCCCCTTAGCAGAACGTACAGTAGAAAAGATATTCGAGATTGCAAAGAAACGTACAGGCATCACAAAATCGGCCACGATGCATACCCTCAGACATAGCTTCGCTACTCACCTGCTTGAGACCGGAACAGACCTTCATCACATACAATAGAAAGACCCATCCCATGCCCCGCAACCAACTGCGGGCTATGCGTGCGATCGAGGTCTGCCGGACGGCGGAACTCGGCGGCCATTCGGAGACGCTTATCACACTCGGAAGAGACCCTAAACATCTCGGCGCACATATTGGGTTCATAGGCGTCCTTCACACATGGGGACAGAATCTTATGGATCATCCACATATCCACTGCATAGTCCCCGGCGGCGGACTGTCCCCTATCAGGCACAAATGGGTTTCCTGCAGAAAGAAGTTCTTTATTCATGTCAATGTCCTGCGCGATCTGTTTAAGAAAAAGTCCCTTGCTTATCTTAAACGGAGTTGTGAATCAGGGAAATTGGCATTTCCGGGCGATATCGCTTACCTGCAAGAGCCGAAGGTATTCGAAAGATTCCGCAAACAGTTTTACCGTAAAAAATGGGTCGTCTACAGCAAGCCCCCCTTCGGCGGCCCTGAGGAGGTCATCCGGTATCTCGGCAGATATACTCACAGGATTGCTATCAGTAATCACCGGATTATAAACGTTGAAGACGGCAGGGTTTCATTCTGGTGGCGCGATTACTCCGATGGCAATAAGAAAAAGATAATGACAATTGACGCCTCTGAGTTCATCAGAAGGTTTCTGCTTCACATATTGCCCGACAGGTTCGTAAAGATCAGGCATTACGGCCTGTTGGGCAGCAGAAACTGTAAAAACAACATAACCTTGTGCCGTAAACTCCTCCACGTATGCAAAGCAGAAAAGGACAACAATGCTCAGTCCGAAACGTGGCAGGAATTGCTGTTTCGCATCTCCGGCGTAGATGTTATGAAATGCCCCGTCTGTCAGAAAGGCAGGATGCATACGACCGAGGTCTTGGAACCCGCCGGATGCAGCCGCTCCCCTTAAGGTTATGGTAATGAACTCAAAAAGATCCCTTTGTAAACACCCTTCCGAAAGCCGCCCCGGTTTCCGGCACACTTTCCTATTGCCTAAAAGCCCTTTCTTCCTGTATATTTTATGCAAAGCAAGGGCAAGGCAATTGCTGAGATTTCCCGTGTCGGGGCAATTCCAGTCAATCAGCCGCTTTGGATCGATGAACCCGTAGCCCTTTTTACGGATAAAGACAGGAGGGATGGGATTGAAACTCCATAGGCTGTACGCAGCGGCTTCGTTCAACTTGCTTCTTTCAGAAATCTCGCCTCTCCGTAATACTTTCACGTCTTCTTATCATATGACTT
>PEUB01000074.1 GCA_002780895.1 Nitrospirae bacterium CG02_land_8_20_14_3_00_41_53 | reverse complement strand
TGCCATAAGCCTTTCGCGTGGCAACAGGTTTATCAGTTGGGTAAGAGATTTCATTGGCCTTTTGGGGGATCTGTTTTCCAGGTTTCATGTCTTCCGGTTTTAAAATTTCACCCCTTATTGATGTATCAATCGCTCCAAACTCCTGTAATGCCCTATCTAATTCTTCTTTTTGGGGCGCTTTTCCATGCCAGCCTTCCTGATCCTCGAGAAAAGAGACTCCTTTCCCTTTAATAGTTTTAGCAATAATCATAACAGGTCTATTAGTTACGGTAAATGCTTTTTCATAAGCAGTAATAATTCCGGGTAAGGAATGTCCGTCGATTAAAACCGTTTCCCACCCAAAAGATGAAATTCTACTTTCATAGGCGATTAGGTCATGTCCATACATTGTTTCTCCACGCTGTCCCAGTCGGTTTACATCAATAATACCAACAAGATTATCTAATTTATAATGTGACGCAATCTGTATAGCTTCCCACTGTGAACCCTCTGACATTTCGCTGTCCCCCAGAAGCACATATGTCCTGTAAGGAAGTTTATCAAGGTATTTAGCATTCAGAGCCATTCCCAAACCTATGGAGAGACCCTGTCCCAGAGAACCTGTAGAGGCTTCGACATAAGGAAAGGCAACAGTGGGATGGCCTTCAAGGGTGCTGCCAAATTCTCTGAGGGTCATGAGTTCCTTTTCAGTCAATTTTCCAGCTGCAGCCCACAGGGCATAAAAAAGGGGCGAGGCATGACCCTTAGAAAAAATCAAACGATCATTGTTAGGGTGCTCCGGCTGATTTACATCGAATCTGAAGATTCCGCCAAACAAAAGACCGGTCATCAAATCAGTTGCTGATAGGGAAGATGTTGGATGACCAGAACCGGCTCCTGCAGTTGATGTAAGAATATAGTAACGGATCAATCTGGCTAACTTTTCTAATTTTTCTATATCAGGCATTACATTTTTTACTGTTTTTCATTTCTAAAAAGCTTTTTACCTCCCGAATTAATTCCTTTAATCTCGAGTTCAGCTAATCTTTTTTTGAATAGCTTATAATTCTCTTCTGGATTGCCTTCAAGGAAAATCCTGCTTCCAACACAAACATAATCAACTCCAAGCTCAAAAAATAAACTTAAATTATCGATTGAGATACCGCCATCGACTGAAATAATCTTATCTGAGAAAATCTGTTGAGCCTCAGCAACTTTTTTTAAGACCTCAGGCTTAAAAGGACTCCCATATTGTCCTGGATCAACCATAAGGAAAAGTAATGCATCAACGTGTCTTGCTATATCTCGGAATTCACTTATTTTTGTTTCAGGATTAATTGCCATACCAGCCCCAATACCGTTTTCCTTTATTCGGTTGATGAAATCAAGATGTTTGACTTCTGATTCAAAGTGAAATATTACCTTTTTAAGTCGCGGATTGTTTATTCGGCTCATAAAGGCTGAAGGGTGCTTCACCATCAGATGTATCTCAAAAGATAGGGGTGTTCTGATAGTATTTATCTTATCTGCTTGGAAACTTTTCGAGGGTACGAAAAAACCATCCATAATATCTATCTGGACATAATCTGTAAAAGATTCAGCCTGTTTTAATCTCAAAAGGAAATCGTCTAAGTTTTCAGCAAGTATTGCCGGGACTATTTTCACCCCATTAAACTCCTAAGATATTAACGTCTTTAGAAAAATTATATAATACCATACATTTGAGGCTCTTGCAAAAGTATGATAAAACCCAAATCCCGATATAGAAATTACGTAAACCTATCCGAATAATATTTAGAGGCAATTTTTTCATTATATGGTATCTGTTTCTGTTAAGTTAGCCTCT
>PEUB01000049.1 GCA_002780895.1 Nitrospirae bacterium CG02_land_8_20_14_3_00_41_53 | reverse complement strand
GTAAAAGAGATAAAAGATGCAAGAAAAATAAGGGAATATCAGGAGGCCTTTTCCCATGGTAAAGGCGGCACTAAACGATTTAAGGAATTATCTGAATATCTCCTCTCACCACCTTCAAGTGCATTTGATAAATGTTAAAATCAGGAGGTTACAAATGAATGAAAAGATAGATTACCAGAAAACTATCGTAGAGGGCATAAAACAGAAGGTAAGGGTGCTTGACTCGGTGTTCGTGCTTATTATCTTTGTTATATTGCTCCTTGTTGTCAGGTTTATGTATAAGTTCCTCGATTATATACCATTTTCCTCTGTAATGACCATGCTGGTTACAGTGGCAGTATTTGTGGTTGCAGGCTTTCTTTTAGTCAAGACCATCTCAAAAAATGCAATAAAGACGATAGATACATATAGCAGCAAGTTAAATACCCTTTTGATAACCTCAAAGGATATCCAGGAGATAGTTCACAGCGATGTGCTCCTTGAAAAAATTATGGATGTCTCGTTGAAGATCACAGGAGCCGACGGCGGTTCATTAGTGCTTCTGGAGGGAGACAAACTTGTTTTTAAGATGGTAAATGGAGCACTATTGCATAGTGCTACTATAAAGGGAAGTGGAGTCAGTACCCTGATAGGATTTACGATTCCGAAATCTGTCGGTATCATTGGGTGGGTCATAGACAAAGGCAGTGTTGTCAGGGTTGACGATGCAAAAAAGGACAGCAGGTTTTATTCGGAGGTAGACGAAGTAACCGGCTATGAGACGAGGTCGGTGCTATGTGTGCCTCTTAGATTAAGTTCAGGCGTTATAGGCGCATTGGAATTTGTCAGTAAAGAATATGGCGCTTTTAACAAAGAAGATGATGATATCATATCATATTTTGCTGATCAGGCAGCCTTATCCATTGAAAAAACAAGGTTCTACGAGGATGAGAAGAATTTCGAGATACATCTTACGAATATCCTGAGCAATGTCAATGACAGGATAATAGAAAAACGAGGCCATTCAAAGAGGGTTGCGAAATATATACTTTTAATGGCCCGGGCAATGAATATGTCAGAGGATGAACAAAAGAGATTATATCGGGCCTCACTGCTTCATGACATCGGGTTCTTAAACATAAGGACGGAGGACGTATTATCCGCAGATGACTGCAGGTCACATCCACAATTGGGTTATGAGATGTTAAAACCCATAAATTTTTATGCAGATATCAGTCAGATTATCTTACATCACCACGAACGTTATGACGGCAAAGGACATCCATCGGGATTAAAGGCAGATGCTATCCCGATAGAGTCAAGGATGATTGCCATTGCAGAGGCCTTTGATGCCATGGTCAGTAAAGACTCATATAAATGTACGGGTAAGATGATTAGCAAGGAAGTAAAACCTTCCATAGTTGGGATAGAGGGCGCAATCGAGGAGCTTAAAAGAAATGCTAACACTCAGTTTGACCCTCAATTGGTTGATGTGTTCATAGAGAATATTAGAAAGGATTACCTTGAATAGGCAAATACTTTTCCATTACATAAATGTCACCCTGAATTTATTTCAGGGTCTAAATTGCAATTCTTCGATATTCACATCCTTCTTCATTAGCTCTTTTAAATCCCTTGGCCTGAAAGCGCCTTTTTCGGTGATTATTGCAGTGATATATTTATAAGGTGTTACATCAAATGCTATATTCCTTACCTTTACACCATCCGGTGCTATCTGGTATCTGCCGAATATATGGGTAACTTCTTCAGGCCCTCTCTCTTCAATTGGGATATATTTTCCCGAGGAGATAGAAAAATCTATACTGCTAATAGGTGCAGCTACATAAAAAG
>PEUB01000118.1:47756-51178 GCA_002780895.1 Nitrospirae bacterium CG02_land_8_20_14_3_00_41_53 | reverse complement strand
GAAAATATTAACTATATGAAAGCAGGCAAGTCAACCTTATCAGAACCCTGTCAATGCGATGTGTTATTTCAGGCAATTAAAAATCAGGGGGGTGAGACCTTTTGATAAACTCCAGAAAGTTACCGAATTAGTGAGATAGAACAACGGTTTTCTTTTTAAACATTTTATTTTCTTCTCCTTTTGCCTGCAATGAGCGGCTAACGTTGTGCGGAGGCGAAACGGTTGAGTCATGATCTATTGCACTGAAATGATGCGAAACCGTTTCCCGTAAGGGCTTGCGCCTCCGTGGTGTTAAATAAAGTTTCGGGCATTCCCATTTTTATCACTATCAAAGAATTGACCCCTTCATGTTTTTTTCAAACTAAAGGGCTAACCTTATGGGCTCTCAGTAACAAAAAGCTCGTGTGTACTTTCCCAAAATCCGAATCCAAATTCATTAAAAACGGTATCTCGTCCGAGCAATCCGCAAAAAAGAGGATGAAGTGGCAACGTTGGCAACAATTGAATAGGACATTGAATGCTCTTTCCAAAGACTTCTATGGTAGCAGTATATTGATAGGCATCTACTTGACCGCCACCGGTACCAGTTTGCACTTTTAGTCCTTCATCCCATGACCGCAACCCAAGCAGGGGATAAAGGTCTGCTCTTAGAGTTATTACACTTGCACCTGTATCAAAGAGCAGAGGCAAAGAAATGCGACTATTACTTGGTGTTATCAGACTGACATCAACCAACGGTAGCCACACGGAAATACCGTTCTGAGTTTTGCCTTCATAAAATTTCACACTACGTTCAAAGTTCTTAGAGGGCATATGTAAATGTCCATATGACTGGTCCCGCGGGTATAAGTGTAATTAGTGGCCTGTCATATTCTTCAATCTGATTCATAAGGTCTGGTAAAGTAGATGAGGATGCTACGATCCTCTCATTATAGACTGCTACCCATTTCCCACCATATTCTTGACGAATAGTTTGAAGATTTTTGCTTAACCAGTCCATGTTATCGCCTTGGTCTGGAAGAGGTCTGCTTGTACGTATAATACTTGCTTGTTCGGGGGGAACAAAGTCTTCAGCTCCAATTTGCCAATACCTAATCATTAAGTGACCTTCCTCTGTAACGTAAGACCCAATTCCTATTCTCTCAAGAGCAGCAAGAAATTCAGTGGGCGATTGGGCCTCAATAGACATTGATTCAATAACATTTTTAAAATCACCGATTTTTTCAAAAGTCGTTACTGGCAATTTCATTGTTTAACCTCTACTTTTTCAGTAAGTAACTTACCTAAAGTCTGTGCATGAGCTAAACCAATCGTAATTGTGGCCCTCAGGCGTGTTCTAACTTTCGCGATATGTCCCTCTACGCCAGGAGGACCAGGGATAGTTTCATAAAATTGGATTACCATTTCATTCCCCGTATGAGCAACTTGAGCGAAATCGGAAAAAAAGGAGATCGCATCAGGTGATTGCTCAAAAAACCTTTCAATTGGAACACCTTTCTTTTCATTCATACCTTGCCTCCTTGTTATTCTATTCTCGTAAAGCCGAAAATTGAATGTTCGATAAATTATATATAGTCTTATAGGTCTGTTAAGCACATTATACCAGACTTATATTTTTTTTGTAATTATATAGCCAAAAGACAATGCATCAAGTCCTATTTTTCCTGTAAAAGCGAGAAGGCTTGGTCTTATGTGCAATAACGGTAATTCTCTCCTCCTTTTCCATGCCCGAAATTTCATTTAACGTTTCCAGCATATACGACATTGCCGAAGGCAATGTCCCGAAAGGCGAGGGCGTCAGCCCGAAGCTTATATGCTGTGTTATCGGAAGTTGCATAACGATCTATCTCTCCTCTTGAATTATTTCACGCAATACATATACCTCGATAGAATCTACGTCGATATCTAGATGGTAGCGACCATGTCCCTTCTTTGTCAGTTTCGCTTCTTTTCCGTCGCCAAAAGTTTGTTTCTCTTGAACGTTACCTAACTCCCAACAAATAACTTTGTGAATTCCTTCTGGTGGATGCGACCATGCGAATAGATTTTCTAGAGTACCAACAATCTCTGCCCAAGCAAAAGAAGGTATCCCCTTGTTTTGATAAGCAACTAGAAGATCTGTTCCTTTGGAGGTTTTGTACTCTCCAATCCTAAAATCGATTCCCGGGTGTCCAGATGAAATCATCGCTTGGAGGAGAAGAGCAGTTTCAGCTTCACTTTTTGGTTCCTTAAGTGGTGACCCTTTCACGCTAGTGGCAATGAGATCTGGTCTACCTTTATATTCATTTAATCTCTGTCCCAATTCATTTTTTGTTTCTTCCTTTCTTTTCGTTTCTCTTTCCTTTTGTTTTTCTTGTTCTTTCATCTCATCTTCTTTCTTTTTACCCTCAAAATAAGCGATAGTATCTGGGCTATTTTTGATTTCCCCTATGAACTTCTTAATGCCCTTTATGGCCAAGTCATACTCATCTTGATGGCTTCTAATGTTGTTCCTGTTGGCCGTTAAATCAAATCGTTGGCAATTCGCAAAAATGAGCATCGACCGATAAAAGTATTGTCCGCCGAAGACATCTTCAATAATAAAATTGTTTCTCTCTACTCTAATAAAATCCTTACACAACCAAAGACCCATCATCTCATATGTATGAGGGACTAATTCCCTGTTTGCCTCTCCAAGTATTGCCCCGATTATATTTACGGTTACTTTTACTCCGTCCTCAGTTTCGCCACACTCTATAGAAGTCGGACCAAACATTTTGCAGTAATTATCGCTTCCTTTTGAGAGGTCTGTATTTTCGTTTGGAAATTTAAAACCAAAAGGAATAGAAACCATCGTCGGAAGGTTAATTGGTTTTAACTCAACATCCATCTTTTTGGGACTGCCAAAATACTGGCCAAAGGAGCCTACTGCCGTATACCATAAAATATATTGAATCAAATTATCGGTTGATTCGAATTCAAATTGTTTGCCCTCAAATCCATCTACAACTATTTTCGTACCTTTTCCCTCAACCGTGTCTTCGTCGTACTTGTATGTGGGTACAATGCCTTTCTTCAAGGTCTCCCACGGTGGGACTTCTGTTTCAGCATGAATATGCTTTCCGTTTTTCCAAGTATCAACGATTATTCCCATACTCTTATAATATATCTTGGTACCATGTCCCTTTGTCCCAATAGAACCGTATGGTTTGTGCGAGTCCCCCAAATTAAAAAAATCTTCAATTTCGCTAGTGCCTATCCCTTCTCGCTTCAGACTGCTCATACCCTCTCCATCGTCAATAATCTCAACCATTATCTTTTTTTTGCGGGTTTTCCAATGGATTCGCGTCAAATCAAACTTTAAAATAGCTTTTGATGCTCCCGCATCCCAAGAATTGCTTAGGGCTTCTCGGATTATTTCCTTTGGGTCTTTGAAATCCTTT
>PEUB01000118.1:47151-47733 GCA_002780895.1 Nitrospirae bacterium CG02_land_8_20_14_3_00_41_53 | reverse complement strand
GCTTTGTGCCGTGCCATCCGCCTCATCTATCTTAATCCCAAGATAGAGCGGGTGGCATGGAGCGAGCACAATTCTTAATCCAAGAAATCGGAGCGTCACAAAGCCTGTTGTTATTTGAATGTGGCGGCGAAGTCCCTTTTCTATTTTTTAGAACCTGCCCAAATCCCAATGCCCCGTTGCTGTGCGTCGCTCTCCAGTGCCTGAAGGCGCTCCACATACACCTTCGATTTTTCACCAGACGGCAATTTTGCCTTTACGCCCTTTGTCCGTGCCAATCCCATGCTGACCAGAATCTCCGCAAGCCCCTTCCCATCAATCTCGATAAATCCATAGTATCGCAGCTTTTTGCTGCGTCCTGACGCCGTAACCCAACGCGTCCACACAACAAAAGGTTTTTGCAAAATATCGCGTACAGCCTCTTTAGCCTTCACTCCAGCCTTCATGGTCTCGTCCAATGTTACTCCGAAGTGCTCGCTCTGCTCACGTGTGCGCTCCGCATAGCGCAAATTAGTCTCAGGCGCATCAACAAAATATAGCCGGAAAATATACTCGTCGGCGCCGCACTTGACATGAAAACTGTCA
>PEUB01000118.1:0-47129 GCA_002780895.1 Nitrospirae bacterium CG02_land_8_20_14_3_00_41_53 | reverse complement strand
AGCAACATCCATATTACTTGCGTTACTACTGTCCGTATCGGTCTCATTGTCGGTGCCTCCTAACTTATTTTCCTCGCCGCCATTTCCAAATAACGTTCTTGGCGGAAAAGAAGCCCTATGGGTTTTGACGAGAGTCTTTTCCGCCATGTTATCTGTCGGTGCGGGCACAATAAAATATTCATTACCACATTCCATTAGAAATTCTGCGGTCGTGAAGAACTGCCCAAATATAGGAAGGGCCTCTGGCGATATTATTGATTCTACCTGGGCCATCAAAAGGAACGAGAGGATAAACCTTTTCGAAATCAGCTTTTGGAATCTTGTAGTCTGTTCGGCTTGGGCAGAAAATGTTACCGTCTATCTCGTATCTAAACTCAAGTCCAGTTATTGTGTAAAAATTCTCTCCAGCATGAGCGATAATACGATTCCATATCTCATCAAATGGTGGCATTTTCTTCTTATTCTCAATGAGTTGCACGCCAATAGAAATGTTTGTCAATGATTCTTGGAATAGAGCCTACTGCGTAATTATCTTTTTCCCTAACCCGATTTATCGCCTCTAAACGATTGACCCCATGTCTATCCATAACATCTTCTAACAACTCATTAATTTCATTGCAATAGTACTTTAAGAGCCTATTATAATCTTCACTGACCATTAAATAGTGGTTAATAATATTGTCGCGCTGCATGTAACCGGTTATTACACTGTCAGCCATAGCAAACAAGTTTGGGCAAGTCATATGCATAAACTTGCTTGTAGCGGTCTCTCTAAATCTTCTTACACCACCCCTCAGTCTTTCAAATATTTCTTGAATAACTGGATAGATTTCTTCTCTTTCATTTAAGTCCTGAATCTCGACACCTTGAACCAGAGTAAAAAGAGGAGATACGTTCTCTAATACAGGTAGAAGGTCGTCAGCAATTGCATTAGGAAGATGACAACGAAATTGGTTTAAAAAATATATTTTATTACGTATGTCAGCTACTGGATTACCCCAGTTTGTATGAAGCCTGCTTTGCTGGTAAAAATAATCATAATCAACTCTGAATCCATTGTCTCTGGATGTTCGATAAATTATCAGCCCGTCCTCACGCATATATTTTATCCTTATTTCTTTATATTTTATTACCCGCACTGAGCAGATAACGTTCTTGGCGGAAAAGAAGCCCAGAGGGTTTGAACGTCGGTCTTTTCCGCCATGTTAGCCGCCCGTTGCAGGCATTTAAATAATAGAATCTTTCATTTCCTTTTTCTAAACTCTATTCCACAGTAACAAGACCCTCGACATCTTTAAATATCTTAGGCCCGATACCAGGAACACGTCTCAACTCTCCTATACTTTTGAAATTACCATGCGTTTTTCGATACCCAATTATATTCTGTGCCCGTTTTTCTCCAATGTGAGGGAGTTGCATTAATTCCTTAGCTGATGCCTTGTTGATGTTAACGATACTTTTTAGTCCAAAAGCTTTAGCCCGTTTCTGCTTGTAATCCAGATAGTGTTGCTCCAAGTGGACTTTAGCTCTGTCAAAGTTTGTAGGGTCTATCCATTTTACCTGATGAATTCTGCCTAGAGCGCTTTTCAAATGATAAATATCAATTTCTCCTATATGGTTATGATGGGGAAGATGTCTAATCTTTTTCCCATCTTTTGTAATTTCAATGGAAGCAAAAGCAGAATCTGAAAGACTTTCGATATAACGTTGACTCCACTTTTCTGCCAGTGCCGGTGACATGATAAATAGAAGAAATATTACCGCTATTCCTAATGAACACCATTTCAGTCTTTTTGTTAACATGTCTTTCTACCTCATTTTATCTTTCCCTTGCCTGCAATGAACGGCTAACGTTCTTGGCACAGAAGAAGCCTGAAGGATTTGGACTTTAGTCTTTTGTGCCATGTTAGTTGTCGTTGCGGGCGGATATAAATAAAACTTCTCATTATTATGATTTTATCCCATCAACAAAATTTCCATGCTCAGTTGGGTTATAAAGTTCAAAATAACCATCTTCACATAAGAAAAGACATTTTTCATGATGCTTTATAAAAACCCATTCAGAATATCCAGGTTGCAGATTAATTGTCTGTGCCATAATGTGACGTAAAATATTGTGATCCCCCCAGTTGTAAATTTTCTTTACCTCCTTAAAAATGTCTTTTCCTGTAGCTCTTTGCAATTTGCTAATGACTTGATGAATTGCATCCCTTGTTCTCATACCGCCCGGACCTTTTCCTCTCATGGGTTTACTCCTTTTCCTTCTTAATGCCTTTTAATGCAAAAAACAGTAATAAGGTTGTGCCTATAATCGTGAGCATACCAGCTAAAAAATAGATAATGAAATAGATACTGTATTCATTAAATAAATTTTCTATATTAAGGCCCAAGACTAATAAAGCTAAAGCACCTAATATCAAAACAATCCGCTGATAAATATTCATTTCTCTCCTCTAATCTGTCCACAATGAACAACTAACTCGTTCACAATTGCACTCAGGTGCAACTTTTGTCCGAAAAATAGAATGAAAGTTGCACCACGGTGCGGTTATTTCACTTCTGGCCGCAGAGCGGCTTCTCCTTCTTCTTCTTTTCTTTTGCCTCTATCACCTCCTTCAATATCCAGGTTATCCAAAGGGCTTCTTATTCTGCCTATGCTCATAGTACTCACATGGGTGTAGATTTCAGTCGTCTTGCTGCTCGCTTGTCCAAGTAATTCCTGAATATACCCCGCACTTTTTTTATTTCTTCAAGCTATTTTCAATTCTCTTTATTAAAAATTTGTAAGCATTCCCGAAATATTTTAATTGTTTCTCTCTTCCCGAACATCAGCAGGCTCCTTCTTAATGAAACTTAGGAAGTCCCTATTGTAATAGAGATAGCCTTTGACTGTTTTGTAACTGTATTTTCTTGAGACCAGTTCTCTACGGAGGTCTTCAAATCCCCCCTTGCCCCCCTTTTCTAAAGGGGGGATGGAGGGATTATCGGTATAATCTTTTTGAGATTGCTTCGCCTTTGGCTCGCAATGACTTAAAGGAGTCTTGAGTTTATTTTGCAGGGCGGGGTCTAAATGAATTTTTTCGCCTTTAAAGACTAACCCCCCTTCATCCCCCCTTAAGTTAAGGGGGGAATGGGGGGTTAAGGTTTCATCCGTATCAGGAAAACTCCAGTATTTTTTATCCTGATGCCATTTTCGGCCTTCAATGGTTCTGACCTTTTGAACAAACAAAGGGTCGTATTGAAAAGCTACTGTTAATCTTCCTGATTCATCGTTACTAACTGTTACTACCCCATGACTGCTACCTCATATTAGAAAGAGAGGGTTTGTAGCTTAATTATTGGTTAAAGCCTTTTTATTGTCAAGACGATTTTCGAGGAGATTGCCACATCCCGAATGCTTTCGGGATTTGCAATGACAGTATAAATGAGTAAGGACATTATTTGCAGAAGCATCTTCCAATGGTTGTTTAGGTTATAATTAATCAATGACGAGGCTTGAGCAGGAATTCAAAAAGACAGAAAAAAGGTCGATGTCCAGAAAGATATTCATAGGCCTCTTCATCTTCTCTGTACTTATAGGAACCCTTGGAGGGTTTATATACTGGGTTATTTCTGACCTGCCAAATATAAAACTTCTTGAAGAATACACCCCGCTGGAATCATCCAGGATATATTCGAGTGATGGAAAGCTCATTGCTGAGCTTTATCTTGAGCGGAGGACATTTGTACCTCATTATCAGATTCCAGACCACGTAAAAAAGGCTTTCATCTCTGTTGAAGATATCAGGTTTTATAATCACCCCGGGGTTGATCTCATAGGAATAATGAGGGCGCTGTGGCATGACATTAAAGCTGGGGGAATCGTCGAAGGAGGAAGCACAATTACTCAACAGCTTGCAAGGATGCTCTTTTTAAAACCTGACAGGAGTATAAAAAGAAAGATTAAGGAAGCAGCCCTTTCTATACAGATAGAAAAACATTATACAAAAGATGAAATACTCGGGATGTATCTGAATCAGGCTTATTTCGGAACAAGGGCATACGGTATTGAGGCTGCGGCCCAGACATATTTTGGCAAATCAGCAAGGAGCCTAAACATAGCCGATGCAGCACTTCTTGCATCAATGCCAAAGGCACCCTCAATGTATTCTCCTTTTAAAAATCCCCACAAGGTAAAAGAAAGAAGAACGGTAGTTTTAAAACAAATGCTGGATCATAAATTTATAACAGAAACTCAATATGAAGAGGCAGAAAAGGCTTCCCTTCCGTTAACTCCTCATTTCAGAAAATACGATGCACCCTATTTTATAGAGACATTGAGACAGAATCTCGAGACAAAATACGGTAATGAACTATACACCTCAGGGTATAAAATATATTCAACCTTAGACTTTAGGATGCAGCAGATCGCTGAAGAATCAGTCGCAAGAGGAATTTCCAGTATAGAAAAGAGAGTAAAATTAGGAATAGAGGCAGCACTGATAGCAATAGATATGAAAACTGGACATATAAAGGCAGTCGTCGGTGGATCTAATTTCTGGAAGAACCAATTTAACAGGGCAACTCAGGCATTAAGACAGCCGGGTTCTGCATTCAAACCTTTTGTATATATTACTGCAATCGAGAACGGAATGACATCAGAGGAAAGAATAAACGATTCGCCCATCTCATTTAAAGGTGCAAAACCAGGGCAGAAATGGATCCCCCATAACTATGACGGCAAATACTATGGAAGCGTTACCCTTAAAACCGCCCTTGCAAAATCTCTTAATTGTGCAACGATAAGGCTCGCAGCTAATTTAGGAATAGACAATGTTATTGAAATGGCTCAGAGGCTTGGTATAAGAAGTCGGCTTCAACCTTATCTGCCTCTTGCAATAGGTGCTTCTGATGTTAGACTCATTGACATGGTTTCAGCTTATTCAACATTTGCTTCAGGACACAGGGCAAAACCAATGCTATACGAAAGAATACTTGACAGAGACGGGATAGTTATTGAGGAGACAAAACCTGTTTTAGAAGACTTGCTGTCTGAAAAAAATGTAGGGGAGATGAAGATTCTTCTGCAGGCTGTAGTTGAGGAAGGAACCGCACAGCGGGCAAAAGAGCTAAAAAGGCCTATTTATGGAAAGACCGGCACAACCAATGATTACACCGATGCGTGGTTTATAGGATTTGATGACAGGCTTGCAGTAGGTATCTGGGTTGGAAGGGATAACCATATGCCGATTGGCTCAAAAGAAACAGGCGCAAGGTCGGCCCTCCCGATATGGGTTGAGTTTATGAAAAAAGTGCCTCTACAAATTCCTTCGGATCAAAATCCCTGAGGTCATCTATCCCTTCACCGACTCCTATAAGCCTCACAGGAATGCCGAGTATTTTCCTTATCGCAAATACGATGCCGCCCTTTGCAGTACCATCGAGTTTTGTAAGGGCAATACCGGTTATGCCGATTGCCTCATTGAACAATTCTGCCTGTCTTATGGCATTCTGCCCTGTAGTTGCATCAATTACAAGAAGAATCTCATGGGGTGCTTCGGGCATCGCCTTTCCAATGGTCCTTCTCACTTTTCTTAGTTCTTCCATAAGATTGCTTTTTGTATGTAGGCGTCCAGCAGTATCTACTATAACAACGTCTATGCCTCTTTTTTTTGCGGCTGCAATAGCATCAAAGGCAACCGCCGATGGATCAGAACCGTGTTGGTGTTTAACAAGCTGAGTACCAGCCCTTTTTGCCCATATCTCTAACTGTTCAATCCCAGCAGCCCTGAATGTATCACCTGCTGCAAGCAAAACAGAAAATCCCTGAGATTGAAACCTGCTTGCAAGCTTTCCGATTGTTGTTGTCTTACCAACGCCATTTACTCCAACAGCAAGGATTACAAATGGCCTGTTTCCGTAGACCACAAGAGGCTGCGAATGTCCAAGAATAGCTATCATTTCTTTTTTCAATAATTCTTTAACAGAGTCTGCATCTCTAACCTCCCCTTTATTTACCTTCTCCTGTATCACTGTCATTATCTCTGCTGTAGCCTTAGTCCCAATATCAGATGTAATTAATATCTCTTCGAGTTCTTCAAGTGTTTCTTCATCAATCTTTCTGCCTATAAATATAGATTCAACTTTTTCTATAAAGTCTTTTCTCGTCTTTGTAAGTCCCTCTTTAAGCCTTTCAAAAAAACCCATCATCCCTCCTTAGCAAAACAATTTTAGATTTTTTACAGGAGATTTATCAATCCTACTGGTTTCACAATATTTCCCGGCTCTATGTTTATTTTTTGAGGAGAACAATGGATATAATAGTATTTTTAGATAAAATATGCTAAATTTAAAAACTTAAATTCAGCAGAATGGAGGATCTGTTTAAATGCTCAAGAAGAAAAAATATATCGTTGCAGTTGTGGGTGCAACAGGGGCAGTTGGTAATGAGATGATTGCAACGCTTGTTGGAAGAGACTTTCCTGTGGAAAGACTCAGGCTCTTTGCATCAGAGCGTTCCGAAGGGAAGATTATGGAGTTTAAAGATGCAGAGATTCCAGTTGAAGCCTTAAATGAGGATTCATTTAATGGAATAGATATTGCTTTTTTTTCTGCTGGTGCTGAAAGATCAAAAATCTGGGCTCCTGTAGCAGCAAAGTCCGGTTGTGTTGTTGTTGATAATTCAAGCCAGTGGAGGATGGACCCTGAAGTACCTCTCGTTGTGCCTGAGGTTAATCCCCATGACCTTAAATGGCATAAAGGTATAATTGCAAACCCTAACTGTTCAACAATACAGATGGTGGTTGTCTTGAAACCACTACATGATTCCGCAAGGATTAAAAGGGTCGTAGTTACGACCTTTCAGTCCGTCTCAGGGACTGGTCAGAAGGCTATGGACGAATTATTACAGCAGACGACTGCATTATTAAATTTTAAGGAGATTAAATGTAATGTGTATCCTTACCAGATAGCCTTTAATGTCATTCCACATATAGATAAATTTCTTGAAAACGGCTACACAAAGGAAGAGATGAAGATGGTAAATGAGACAAAAAAAATTCTTGGTGATACATCAATAAGGATAACAGCAACAACGGTGCGTGTCCCTGTTTTTAGAAGCCATTCTGAGAGCCTTAATATAGAGACAGAGAAAAAACTTACTGCCGATGAGGTAAGGGCGATTCTGTCAGAAGCACCTGGTGTGATAGTATATGATGCACCTGATAAGAATATCTATCCGCTTCCTATAGATGCAGCTGGAAAGGATGAAACATATGTGGGAAGGATAAGAGAGGATGAGTCTATAGAAAACGGTATCAATATGTGGATAGTCGCAGACAATCTGAGAAAAGGTGCTGCTTTAAATGCAGTGCAGATAGCGGAAAAGCTTATTGAAATGGCATAGCAGTTATGCAGGATGTTGACTATATCATTTGCGGCGATTATGTCCTTCCAATGGATGAAGGGCTTACTGTTATTAAAGATGGTGCAATTGCTGTAAGCGGCACAGATATCCTCGAAGTTGGAACTTCTAAAGAGATTTTAAAAAAATATACCTCAGAAGCCATTATCATGGGAGAAGGGAAAGCAGTTTTTCCAGGATTGATCAACACCCATACACATGCAGCGATGGTCTATTTCAGAGGTATTGCTGACGACATTCCTTTAACGGATTGGCTCAAAAATCATATATGGCCAGCAGAGAATAGATGGCTAAGCCCTGAATTCATCTCTGATGCGGTTGAGCTTGCCTGTCTTGAGATGCTCAAGGGAGGGGTTACAACTTATAATGACATGTATTTTTATGAAGATGCCGCGGGTAAGTCTACTAAGAGGATGGGCATGAGGGCAGTCTTAGGGAGTGGAATTCTGGATTTTCCGTCAAAATCTGCGAGCACTACAGATGAGTATTTTGTCAATGCAGAATCCTTTATAAAAAACTGGAAGGGAGATGAGCTGATAACTCCTTGCATCGCACCTCATGCGCTTTACACATGTGGCCCGGAGTCTTTAAAGAGAGCAAGGCATGTTGCAGATAAATATGATATACCAATTCACATACATCTGTCAGAAACAAGGTGGGAGGTAAACGAGATTAAAAACAGATTTATGATGGCACCTGTTGAATATCTTGATAGCATTGGCTTTCTTGATGAAAGGGTGCTCGCTGCACACTGTGTCTGGATGACTGATGGGGAAATAAAAATACTGTCTCAAAGAAGAATCGGTGTCTCACACTGCATAGAGAGTAATCTCAAGCTTGCCTCAGGCATTGCCCCTGTCGTGAAGATGCTGAATGCCGGTGTGAAGGTAACATTTGGCACAGACGGTGCTGCAAGTAACAATGACCTGAATATCCTGAGCGAAATGTCCACTGCCGCAAAGGTTCACAAGGCACTCTCAAATAATCCTACTGTTCTTGATGCAAAAACAATCCTGCTCATGGCAACAAGATGGAGTGCCGAGGTGTTAGGGCTTGGTGATAAGATCGGAAGCATTGAGAAGGGCAAAATGGCTGATATCGTAACCATTAATTTAAAAAAACCTCATCTCACACCTATATATAATGTTTACTCTCACATAGTTTATGCAGCGATGGCCTCTGACGTCGAAACAGTAATGGTGAACGGAAAGGTTGTTGTTAATGAGGGTAGGCTATGCAATGCAGATGAAGAGGAAATACTTATAAAGGCAAGTGGATGGCAGAAGAAGATTAAGGCTTAGCTTCACATATCGAGGAATTCTTTCCTGATCTGGATTAGCATTATTCAATCAAAATCTTTTTCTCTTTTTTCTTGGCTTCTTCAGTCTTTGGGATTCTTATCTCAAGGACCCCGTCCTTAAATCTTGCCTTCGCCTTATCTGTTTGTACCTCGGTTGGCAATCGAAAACTGCGTGTAAAGGAACCGTATGAACGTTCAAAACTGTAGTAATTCTTCTTTTCGACCTTCTCTTCCTTCTTCTTTTCACCGGATATAGTTATAGCATCATCAGTTAAGCTCACATCAATATCTTCTTTCTTCATACCGGGCAGCTCTGCCTTTACCACTACGTCATCACGATCCTCAAAGATATCAACAGATGGAGCGACCTCTTCTATTTCTGGCATCCTCAACCCTGGCCACCATGACGGCCCCATTAAAGAAAATGGCCTTCTAAAAACGTCCTCAAACCACCTCTCCGCCGTCTCAAAGGGCGAAAGAGATTTTGATGGCTCAACCCTTAACAACTCTTTTGTCTTTTTCTTTTCCATAGAACACCTCCTGAAGATTTAGTTTTTTAGAAGTTTATAAAAGATATGATATCAGATCTCTCTTCTTCCGTCAATAGCCTTGCTGAGTGTTACCTCGTCTGCAAACTCAATATCCCCACCCATTGGAAGGCCATAAGCAATTCGTGTTACTTTAACCTTAAAGGGTTTAAGCAATTCTCTTATGTACTGTGCTGTCATCTCGCCTTTGGTATTGGGATTTGTTGCGATAATAATCTCTTTAATTTCATTTCTCCCTACCCTTTTGATAAGTTCGTTTATCTTGAGCCTGTCGGGAGTAAAGCCATCGATTGGTGAGAGGGCTCCGAGGAGTACATGGTAGAGCCCGTTAAAGCTCTTTGACCTTTCAATAACAAGTATGTTACTCGGTTCTTCTACTACGCAGAGTTTACTCCTGTCCCTTGAGCTGCTGCTGCATATACTACACACTTTTGTCTCTGTAATGTTAAAACATTCATTGCAGAATCTTGCCTTCTCCTTTATCTCATTTATTGCCTTTGAGATTCCTTTTGCATCTTCCTCAGACATCGTGACTATAAAGAATGCAAGTCTCTGTGCGGTTTTTCGACCTATACCGGGAAGTTTTGTAAGTTCAGTTATAAGATTCTCTATGATGCCCTGTTCCATAATTAGAAATTATACTACTTTTAATATATATAGGATATAGAAATTTCTGACATGCTCTATGCTATTTGCTCTATGCTGATTTATGGGATATTCAAGGAATCGAGTATACTGAAAACTGCCCTTACCGCCTTTGAATCATCAGGGAGTTGGAAGATTGGTTTTCCATGAAGATCAAGATTAAATATTGCTTCATCCTGAGGAACAAGACCTGCAACCTGAAGACCAGACTTCTCTGCAAGATTTTTCAAATCCGCTCCTTCATTGCCAGATATCCTATTTATGATAACTAACCGCCTATTGATCTCAAGCTGTAGTTCCTCGACAAGTCCATTAATCCTTTTTGCTGTCTGGATGCCTCTTACAGCAGGATCACTCACTATTAGAAGTAAATCAACCTTGTGGGTTGTTCTCCTGCTGAGATGTTCCATGCCGGCCTCGTTATCTATAACAACATATGAGTATGTCTCAGAGAGTTTATCTGTATATTTTCTGATAATATTATTTGCTGCACAGTAACACCCCGGACCTTCAGGTCTTCCCATTACCATCAAATCAAATCCCTTTGATTCTATAATTGACTGCTGTACCTGATAGTCAAAGATCTGCTCCATAGACATGCCGCCGGGTCTTTCTGCGCCACTTCTTATTGTCTGGAGAGATTCCTCTCTTAATTTACCTATCGTTGCGTGGACATCTACTCCGAGTACCTCATTAAGACAGTTATTGGAATCTGCATCTACAGCAAGCACAGGCCTTTTCTTTTTCTCAATAATATAACGGATAGTAAGCCCTGCAATAGTCGTCTTTCCTGTACCACCCTTACCTGCCAAAGCGATTACAAATGCCATAAATTATTATACATCAACCACCAGTTGAAATTTTTCACATAATAATAGAAAATAGAACAACGAAGTTCCGAATGCTGATTTATTTAAAATAACTTTAAATTTGAGGTTATAACATGACCCATTCTCTTAGATTTTTAACAAGATACTTTTTATTTACAACTGTAATCATCCTGCTCGCATTAATCACAACAAACCCATCTTTAAGTTTCGCTGAAACTAATCCCCCCTCACCCCCCTTTAGTAAAGGGGGGAATAAGGGGGGATATGTTGGTTCCGATGCCTGCAAGGGTTGTCATGAGAAGGAATATAACAGCTTTATGAAGTATGCAAAGAAGAGT
Source organism: Nitrospirae bacterium CG02_land_8_20_14_3_00_41_53 (assembly GCA_002780895.1). Lineage (GTDB taxonomy): Bacteria > Nitrospirota > Thermodesulfovibrionia > Thermodesulfovibrionales > SM23-35 > 0-14-3-00-41-53. The sequence goes on along the minus strand of PEUB01000118.1, from coordinate 36,066 downwards.
AAGTCGTTCGATAGCATAGAAAGGCTAAAAAAGGGCTTGACTGAAGAGGAGATCAAAGGGTGCTATTTTTGCCATACCACAGGATATGGCAAACCGAGCGGTTTCATAAGTCCTGAAAAAACGCCTTACCTGAAGAATGCAGGATGTGAGGTATGTCATGGAACTGGCGAGCTCCATGTAAAGACAAAAAGTCCTCGTGATATAAAGAGGCGTATGACAATGAAAGATTGCGAGGTCTGTCATACCTCGGAAAGGGTCAAGGCCTTCAGGTATAAGCCTATGATTCATGGAGGCGCACATTAAGAAGATAAAAGTGAAAAGTTGAAAGTTAGAGTGAAGGAATTAAATAAATTTACATAATTCACCCTCCCCTACATCCCCTCCCGTCAAGGGAGGGGGGAAAAGAGGAGTCCCTCTCCCCTAGCGGGAGAGGGTTAGGGTGAGGGGGAATAAACTTTTTTGCTTCCACTATAAAAGTTAGAATGAAAATGTTTGGTTTTATAAAGAAGCGGCTGGCCAATGAAATAATGGTTGCTATAGTAATCATTATAGTTCTAATGATGTCGGTTGAAATCTACAGTAGAATATATTTTGGGACCAGAGACAGGTTAGAGTTGATGACCATGTTTGCCAAAGAGGTAGCTGCCTCAACCTATGCAGGCATAAAAAGTCCCATGTGGGTAGGAGATAAGGAAGGGGTTAAAAGACATCTGTTAGATATAAGAGAAAAAACAAAAGAAGTTGAGGTATTTATATGCGATTTTGACCAGGAAATAATCTATTCCACGCATGTGGAAAAAGTAAAGACCAAGGTAGCAGATTCCATTTATAATAAAAACGCTCTGCAAACCCTGAATGAGATATTAAAGACAGGGGTTGAACCACTAAAGTCGTTTGAGGATGTGGTCGCTGGGAAAAAATATCTCGTTACAATCTATCCTATCTTAAATCAACGGGACTGCTATCACTGCCACGGCTCTTCCAGAAAGGTCTTGGGAAGTATGATAATAAGGGTAGGCGCTGAGCGAGTCCATGCAACTGTAGTTGCCCAGCTCAACCGAACTATTGTAGTAACTGCATTCGGCTTATCCATTGCGATAACCTTAACCTATCTCATGATAAATAAATTTGTAAGGCGCCCTGTAGAGAGTTTAGCTGAGGAGGCAAAGAGGTTTGCAGAGGGAGACATGTCTGTTTCCGTTGATGTAAAGACAGAGGACGAAATCGGAGTTCTTGGAAAGACCTTTAACTATATGGTCGAAAGTGTCTCCTCCTTCAGTAAGAAATTGGAGCTGGAAGTAACCAGAAAGACTACTTTATTAAATGAAAGGACTCAACTCTTAGCACTGTTAGAGAGGGCCAACAGAGATCTCAGGGAGTTGGACAAACTAAAATCCACTTTTTTAGCCAATATGTCTCATGAACTCCGTACACCAATGAACGCCATTATCGGCTATACAGACCTCTTGTTAGACAGGGTTGACGGCCCCCTTAACGAAGAACAAGAAAAAAGCCTGAAAAAGGTTGTAGCTAATGCAAGACATCTTCTGCAATTAATAAATGATGTCCTCGATGTATCCAAGATAGAGTCAGGGAAAATAGATTTACAGCCAAAGGAAATATATTTGAAATTATTAATCGAGTCTGTTATCCCCACCTTTGAACCTATGATAAAACAAAAGGGGCTTACATTTACTATTAATCTCAATGAGAATTTATTACCGGTTTATGGGGATGAGGATAAGGTCAAACAGATTTTTATAAACCTATTGTCAAATGCTGTTAAATTCACCCATCATGGAGGAATAACCATAAGCGCCAAGCCCTCTGAAAGGGGTATTAAACCTGGAGAGTCACCGTTATTTGTAGAAATATGTGTTGAAGATACAGGTATAGGGATAAAAGATGAGGATATCGGTAAGATTTTTGATAAGTTCACACAGGTAGATATCTCTACAATTCGTCAATACGAAGGAACAGGCCTCGGTCTCAATATTGCCAGAGGATTGGTTGCGTTGCATAAGGGTGTAATCTGGGTAACGAGTAAATATGGAGAGGGAAGCAAATTCTGTTTTACTCTCCCGTTGAAAAAAGAGATACTTGAAAAGCCTGCTGAGCCAGTATTGGAACCAAGCATGGCTGAAGGCCTATCTGAATATTTTAGAAAGCCGGTCGAGACCTTTTTGAAGGAACCGCAATATGCTGGCAAGCCCATAAGATGCTGGGAGTATATCCGTTGTGGACAACCAAGCTGTCCAGCCTATGGTGGTAAAGAATCCCGATGCTGGTTAATCATTGGAACTCATTGTGCAGGAATGAAAATAGCTGCCTATCCTGAAAAGGTAGATTTCTGTAAGGGCTGTGAGGTTATTAAAAATCTGCTAATCGAGCCAGAGGAATATGAGGCTACAGAAGCAGAGCTGCCTGAAGGGGAAGGGGGTGCTAAAAAAACTATATTAGCTATTGATGACAATCCAGAGGCTATTGATATTATAAGGAAATATTTAGGAGAGGATTACAGGGTAGTTGGCTTTTTAAGTGGTGAAGGGGCAGTAGAGAAGGCAAAAGAAATAAAACCAATGGCCATTACCTTAGACATCATGATGCCAAGAAAGGATGGATGGCAGGTCCTGCGGGAGTTAAAAAAGACGCCGGAAACCCAGGATATTCCCGTTTTTATACTTTCGATCATAGATAATAAGAGATTGGGCTTTAGTCTGGGTGCAGCAGAATATCTGGTAAAACCATTAGAAAAGCAGGTTTTATTAAGAAAATTAAGAAATTTGGGAAAAACGGCTACGATAAAAAAAGTATTAGTAGTGGATAATGAACAAGATACGATAGAATTGATCGGCAATGTCCTTAGAGAAACAGGATATCAGATAGAAGTAGCTTATAACAGTAAGGATGCCATCAAAACTATCAAGGATTTCGTACCTGACCTGATTGTCTTAAACTTGACAATGCCCGAGGTTAGCGGTTTCGACGTGATTGAATATCTCAAGACAGAGGAGGGGGTTAAGGATATTCCTCTTATAATAATAACCCGTAAGGATTTAACAGAAAAAGATATAGATGAACTAAATGGCAGGATACAGGGGATATTAAACAAGGGAGTACTTGCTAAGGAAGACCTGTTAAAAGAGATTAAGGATACTATTAGTAAAGTTTAAAGTGAAATGAACAAATGGGGGAGAAGATGGAAGAGAAAAAAGAGGACTTTTCCAGGAAAATACTGGTAGTTGATGATAATCAGGATGGTCGGGAGCTGGTAGTCAAGATACTTAAGAACAGGGGTTATCAAATGATTGAGGCTGTTGACGGAGAAGAGGCATTAGAAAAGGCAATCGCAGAAAACCCTGACCTTATCCTGATGGATATCTCGATTCCTAAGATAGATGGCTATGAGGTTACAAAAAGGTTGAAAAGCCAGATAAAGTTTAAGGACACCCCGATAATCGCCTTAACTGCCCATGCAATGAAGGGAGATAGAGAAAAAGCCATGGAGGCTGGGTGTGAAGGGTATATATCTAAACCTATTGATATCCATGGACTGCCAGATCAGATAAAATCCTATTTAAAGGACAAGTAATCCCCCCTAACCCCCCTTTAGTAAAGGGGGGTTAGGGGGGATTTGAATCAATAATGTATATTCACAATGTCGCTCATTATAAAAAATAAGAAAAGGAGATAGAAGTAGTTCGGGTGGAGAAGAAAAACAAGATATTGATTGTAGACGACAATGAAGATACGGTAGAACTTTTGAAAAAGAGGCTTCGCGCCGAAGGATACGAAACAGCAGAGGCATACGACGGTGAAGAAGGTCTTAAAAAGGTTGTTGATTACAATCCTGATTTAGTTGTGCTCGATGTCATGATGCCAAAAATGGACGGCTATGAGGTGTGTCAGAGGCTCAAATTAGATGAAAATACAAGATATATTCCAGTCATCATGCTTACTGCAAAAAGCGACGTTGCGAGCAAGGTGAAAGGTCTTGATATCGGAGCTGATGATTATTTACCCAAGCCGTTTGATTACAAAGAACTCTCTGCAAGGGTTAGGTCATTACTTACTATCAAGGCAGCACATGAGAAATTAGTAGAGGAGGAAAAATCAGGAGCCCTTGAACAAATGATGGATCAGGTAGTACATGAGATAAGAAATCCCCTTACCTCTATCGGAGGTTTTGCACGCAAGGTTTATGGAAACCTTCCTGAAGGTGATCCTAGCAGAAAGTATATGGAGATGATCATAGATGACGTAGCGATATTGGAAAACATGATAAAACAGCTTATTGAACTAAAAACTATGGCCGTATCTTATAAAGAACCCACAAATATCAACGATGTGATTTTGGAAGCCCTTAAAGTATTTGATCAAGAGATCAAAGAAAAGTCTATCAACGTTGAGACTGAATTAGTAGATAATCTTCCTCTAATACCAGTTGATAGAAAACTATTTAAAAGGGCTTTATGCAATCTCATTAAAAATTCTATTGAGGCCATGGTTGAAAAGACCAGGGTGCTTAAAATTGCCAGCAGGATGAGTGAAGACCGTTTAGAGGTACAGATAACTGATACAGGAAAGGGTATTCCCAGGGATAAACTTAAAAACATCTTTGACCCATTAGTTACATCTAAAGTATATGGTCCAGGACTTGGCCTTACCTTTACATATAAGATAATCCAGGATCACAAAGGGACTATTTCTGTAGATAGCGAACCTGGAAAGGGGACTACCTTTACTATAAGTTTTCCTGTAGGGAAACCCAACTCTTAGTTTTCCACACCCTCCCCTACCCCTTCCGTCATAAGTAAGACGGACCTCCCGTCGAGGGAGGGGAGATAATAAATCTCCTCTTGAGAGGGGTGTAGGGGTGTGTTATCCTTTCTCCCCTTGTGGGTGAGGGTGAGGGGTATTATTTGTTAATCCTCAGGGTTCTTAATCTGGCAATTTGCTCCTGATAACCGTAAATATGAGCGCCGGCGCTATACGCATAAATAGGTCCGTTCTTGAGGCTAGTTTCAGAAGCAACAAACTGTTTTAATAATTCTATCCCTCCGAGGTTCGTAGGGAATCCTGCCCAAAGATCCCATGACCTGAAATAAGCGCTCACTGTCAGCATTAACTCATCATCTACAGGTATAACCTTAAAATCCAGCAACCTCAGACACGGTGGGTCAAGCTTTCCGTCTTTGCCGCAGCAGATATCAAGATCCAAAGGTGTTGCTATTTCGATAACAGCCTGATTTGTTAGAGGGGTCTCCCTGAGTATTTCTATAACACGTTCAAATTGAGTCCCGCCTTTCGGCATAGGATGATGTATCCTGCTTGAATATCTATATGTTTCGTTCTCAGCCAGTTCAGGATTCATCAGGTAATTGACAAAATAATCCTCGATGTATTCCTTTGTGGTAGGAGCTGGTATGCCTGAGTTTGGCGGTATAGTAGGTACCATATCGTAATAGGGATGCTCGATATACACTGCTATACCCGGATACTGTAATCGGCGCTGCTCGTTTTCAAAAGATCCTTTTTGTATCTTCTGTGCATAGGCATTATCAAATAGATTGTAAATCAGTTGAAACCATGCATCAGGTATGGTTTTAGCTGTCAAGAAAAAAGGAAACATAATCTTTCTCCTTTTTATTTAGACATCAATTACATAGTTTATCATTTGAATCGGGTATATTAAAAGTGAATAGATTTTTCCTGTTTTTTTTAATATGATAGAAATTCTTTACCCTGCATCTTTTATAATAAGGTGCGGGGTTTACAAAATTATTCTAAAACTGTAACATTAGATACATTAAAGATTCGATGACAAGGAGGTGATAAAAGAGATATATCTGTTAATTAACATAATTAATTAATCTTTTAGCCCAGGAGGTGAAGAACTATGAAAGTTGGCGAAATTATGACTAAAGAAGTACATACTATTGGACATGCTCAAACCTTGAAGGAATGTGCAGAAGTTATGAACAGGCATCATGCAAACGGCCTGGTTGTTATGGAAGATGGGAAGCCTATAGGAGTAATCACAAAAGCAGACATTTTCAAAGCAATCCTGCCACGCTATCCTGATATAATTGAGGATGAGCGGCACATGACAGATCTCGAGTATATCGAGGAACGTGCTCATAAGCTTTATGAAGTGAAAGTGAGGGAGATAATGGGAACACCTCCCATCACAGCAAGTAGTGACATGCCTATTATCAGGGCTGGGTCACAGATGATTCTCCGCAGGGTAAAACAGGTTCCTGTAGTGGATAAAGACCGGCTGGTAGGCATTATTACCCTGACTGATATCATCAACCATCTTCTGAATAAGATCAAATAGACTGAGGGAACATTCCCTTTAGTTAATTGAGGTTATGAGACTATTCTGATAGGGCAGGTTCGGCATTAGTCCTTTATATAACTCGACTAAAGCCAAGCCTGCCCTATTAAATAGTACCTAACCCAAACATATAGAGTCGATATAATCATTGTCATTATCATAATGACAAAATAAATCTTCGTAATGTGTCATTGCGAGGAGTCTTTATTCCGAAGCAATTCCGTCAATTTTCACCGTGAATTGCTGGTTTTTATTTGGCACGCTATCTTTTTATGATATAATAACTATACAACAAAATCTTATGGTTAAGATAAATGACATCCCTTGAATTACAAATAAGTGTAATCCTGCTGTTTGCGCTTGCGGGCTATCTTCTGGCGTCAAGGATTAACCAGTCGGCAGTAGTCGGTATAATTATTATCGGAATAATAATCGGCCCCAGCATTTTTTCTATTGTTCAATACAGTGATGCCGTTAAGATGCTTGCACACCTCGGGGCAATAATGCTTTTATTCGCAATAGGCCTTGAATTTAAGATTAAAGATGTCTATCAGATAAAATATATGTTTATAGCATTAATCGGAGCCATCGTACCGTGGGCGGCAGGTTATTTCTTGGGGAATTTATTTAGCTATAATTTTAAGGAATCAATGTTTATAGGCGTAGCTTTGACAGCGACAAGTATTGCTATTACCGCAAGCGTACTGCAGGAAATGAAAAAACTGCATACCCCTGCGGCAAAGGCAATAATCGGCGCAGCGGTTATAGACGATGTGCTTGGCTTATTAGCGCTGTCAATTACAGTTCAAAGTACGCGGGCAGAGAATATAGCAGTCATAGGGGTATTAATAATAGCAATAGAGTCCATAGTCTTTTTATTTGCCGGCATATTCACTGCCCCTTATATAAAGAAAATATTTTTAAGATTGGATGAAGCGAGGTTCGCAAAAAAGCATCCACATCTTTTATTTATTATTGCAATAATGTTCTGTTTCTTCTACGCCTCTGTCGCAGAACTAGTCGGTTTGTCGGCAATTGTTGGAGCATTCCTGGCAGGCGCAGCGCTGGAAGGCATAAGATTTAAAAACAGCAAAGACCTAAAAGACGGGGCAGGGTATTTTCATGTAATCTTCGGGGCTATATTCTTCATCAGTCTTGGGATCCTTGCAAATCTTAGAGAGTTAACTCCCGGCATATTGCCATTTTTTATAACATTATTGCTGGTTGCAGTATTCAGTAAGGTTGCCGGCTGCGGTATTGCATCAAGGCTGGCAGGATTCAATAAAACCGAATCATTAGTTATTGGATTCGGGATGTCTCCACGCGGCGAAGTTGCGATGATAGTTGCATTAATAGGACTGACCTCTAATATAATCAAGCAGGATGTCTATGTTTCAATCGTAGCAATGTCTTTGCTAACCACAATGTTTACCCCATTTGTAATAAGAAACTATATTAAATGGGATATCTAATGTTATTTTAACGGTATATGTCTGGCTGAGGTATTATGCGCTGAAGATTTAGAGAATTTATTTAAAACAGCCTTATTCCAACCCTCAGGACCGCTTTCATTTGCTTTAATGATGCGTGGAATTTTAATTTTGCTGTCATAACTGCCGTCATGTTTTTGAACGATAACAGGATAATCAACCCTTTCAAGCATGGGGATATCATTAGGACTGTCGCCGATAGCAATGGTCGTAATTTGTTTATATTTATTTTTGTATAAATCTGTAAGTATGGAAACAGCAATGCCTTTGTTGCTGCTGCCGAGGATATGATAGAATCTGCCCTGCGTAAACTTGAAACCTTTTTCATTGATGGATTTCAAGAGCTGCGGCAGTTTGTGAGAAGGTCCGCTGTAAATAAATGGTTCGTCAAAATACCGCTCCTTTGCCATTTCAGCCTCTTCTATTGTCATGTTTGCCGTCTCTGCAAGCTCATGCACGGTCATATCACCGAACCCTTTAATATCAAAACCTTCTTTACGAAGTTCTTCGATTGCTTTTCTTAAGTCATTGTATTGTGCACCAAGCTTAATAACTTGGTAGTCATTTTCTTCTGAAAATCCCCCCAGCCCCCCTTTGCTAAAGGGGGATGATGGGGGATTATATGAATTTTGAACTTCAAACTTAAAATATTCTTTTGGTATGAATATCCCTCCGCCGTTCTCTGATATAAAAGGATGGTGGTTATCGAGTTTCCTTCTGTAATACTCTATCTCTTTTTTGGTTTTACTTGAACAGATAATAAGCGGGATGTCCTTCTCTTTCAGCAATTGGAGGGCAGGCAGCGCCTTTTCAAAAGAATATGTGGAGTAATCTAAAAGCGTTCCATCAAGGTCTGTGAATATGATAATATTTTTCATTCTATCACCATTATCTGAATATCCATTACATTTGTGCCTGTCGGGCCTGTTATGAAAAGTTCATTGATCTGTTTAAAGAAATTATAGGAATCATTATTCTCCAGATATGTTCCGGGGTCAAGACCGATAGCCTTTGCCCTTGCGACTGTCTGCCCATCAATTATTGCCCCTGCTGCATCTGTCGGCCCGTCTGTTCCGTCAGTACCTGCAGAAAGGAACGTGATCCCGTCAAATCCTTCGACCTCCATTGCAAAAGAGAGCGCCAACTCCATATTCCTTCCGCCTTTGCCGGCTCCTCTCACAGTAACAGTTGTTTCACCTCCTGAAATGAAACAAACCGGTTTCCTGTAATGCTCCCCTCTCTGAACTTCGATAGCCTTTTGAGCAAGCCATTTACCGGCTTCTTTCGCTTCGCCTGTAATTTCTGAAGAAATTATTTCTGTGTTGAATCCCAGGAATTCTGCTTTTATCTTTGCACCTTCCAACGCTTTTTTGTTACTTCCGATAATTATGTTTTCCACCTGTTCAAAAATGGGATCCCCTTCCTTGGGGGTTTCAGGAATCAGACCGTCTCTCCCACGATTCAGCAGATCAATGACATTCAGGGGAATCTGTTCCATTAACCGGTATTTTTTTAAAACCTTCAGGGCATCCGTGTAGGTCGTGCTGTCGGACGATGTCGGGCCAGAGGCAATGACATCAAGGTTGTCGCCGACAACATCAGAAAGGATAAGCGATACAACCTTTGCAGGATGAGCAATCTCGGCAAGTCTTCCCCCTTTTACTTTCGATATATGCTTTCTTACGTTATTAAGTTCGTAGATATTTACACCGGCTTTGAGGAGCAGTTCAGTAATCTTCTTTTTTCCATCGAGAGTAATGCCATTATAAGGAGAAACGAGCAGGGAAGAACCACCGCCAGAGATTAGGCATATAAGAAGAGTGTTTTCATCTGCACCTTTAAGGAGGTTTATTATTTCCTCTGTAGCTCTTAATCCGCTTTCATCAGGCACTGGATGACCTGCTTCAACAATTTTTATTTTTTCACCTAATAATCCCCCCAGCCCCCCTTTAGCAAAGGGGGGTGAGGGGGGATTTGAAAAAGGGGTGGATTGGGGGATTATATATTTATCGGTTGAGGAACAGTGTCCATATTTCGTAATTACAACTCCAGTGTCAATTATATCCGTCAAATCGTCTTCTACCGCCTTTGCCATTGGAACCGCTGCCTTGCCAAAACCAACAACGATTAGTTTTTTAAAGCTGCCATTTTGATAAGATTGCCTGATTTTATCTGTATGGAGTTTTACTGATTCATAAGAATCAACAGACCGCAATGCAGCAGTAAATATTTCAGCAACTATTTGATTTGCGCTGCTCATGATTGAATTATACTAAAGAGAGGGCGATTTTTCTTGACCATCAATTTTATAGCCGTTATACTCTTAACAGGCAGCAATCAAATAACTTGTATTTCCTTTTTAGCAGAGACTCAACGGAGGTGTAAGATGTCGGATTTTTATCAGACAGGCGTTGTTGCAACTTTTCACAGGCTCGGCAGGACTAATCTTGAGAAGATAGAGGCCGAATTAACATGGTATGCCCAGCAAAGGCCTATCGCCCTTGTGCTGCCGTCTCTTTACAGTGAACTGGAAGGAGATGCATTAAAGGGTATTGTCAGAGAACTTCAGGAAGTCAAATACATAAAAGAAGTTATAGTGACACTCGGCCCTGCCTCAGAGGAAGAATTCAAGCATACAAAGGAATTTTTCTCTGTACTTCCGCAGAAGACAGGCATTATCTGGAATAGTGGTTCAAGAATGAGTGAAATATATAAGACCATTGAGAGGGCTGATTTGCCTGTGGGAGAGCCAGGCAAGGGAAGGTCTACATGGATGGCGTATGGTTATATCCTTTCTGAACAGTATTCCCATGAGATAGTGCTCCATGATTGTGACATACTCACGTATAGCAGAGATCTACTTGCGCGTTTGTGTTATCCGGTTGCGAATCCAAATCTTGATTATGATTTCTGCAAAGGGTATTACAGCAGGGTAACCGACAGACTTCATGGAAGGATGACACGGCTCCTTCTTACACCACTCATAAGGTCACTACAGAAAATTTTAGGTTATTTACCGATACTTGTATTTTTTGACAGCTTCAGGTATCCCCTTGCAGGTGAGTTTTCGATGGATGTTGACCTTGCAAGGGTAAACAGGATTCCCGGAGACTGGGGATTAGAGATTGGTGTTCTTGCAGAAGTATACAGGAATATATCAACAAGAAGAGTCTGTCAAGTTGATATCGCGGAAAATTATGAGCATAAGCATCAGGAACTATCACCTGAAGATGCAACAAAAGGGCTTAATAAAATGTGTGTTGATATATGCAAGACTCTCTTTAGAACGCTTGCCTCTGAAGGGATAGTCTTTTCTGACGGATTTTTTAAGACACTTGTAGCGACATATACGAGGACAGCTCAGGATATGCTTAAGAGATACGAAGACGATGCTGCAATAAACAGCATAGTGTTCGACAGGCACGCGGAAAGCCTTGCGGTGGAAACCTTGCGGTGGAAACCTTTACAAACGGAATTAAACTGGCTGCACAGAAAATAACGGAAGATCCCCTCGGTGTGCCATTGATTGCAGGCTGGGACAGGGTTACGTCTGCAATACCTGATATACTTAATATGATAAGGAAAGCGGTAGATGAAGATAATAAATAAGGGCGAGGATGGGTTATGAGATTTGAGAACTCCTTTAAGAAAGAAGTGACTGCGACAAATGAGCTAATACAAAAACAGAAAAGGTCAAATGAAGAAGCCTTTAGAAAACAAACGGAATTAACACCTTATGGTATGAGATGAGCAAGTTCATAAGAAAGACCTGACGGTCATATTATTAAATTTTTTACACTGCTGGTTTTTGCCTTTGCCGGAAAGGGTGCAAACAGTGCCAGCAATTAGCATCCGGATATAACAGCCATGATAGTTATTTATAGAGACAGGAGGAGTTGATAGATATGAATTTAAAAGCACTCTTTATCCTTGCTATTATAGCATTCGTATCGGCAGTTTTTCTACTTATGGTGAGGTATATCGCCTTCAAACTGCTTCACAAGTGGGCGGAAAGGACAGAGACTAAGGTTGACGATATAATCATCAAGGCATTAAAGGTGCCGTCCATTTACTGGTGCATTGCCATTGGACTTTACATAGGTGTCGCTGTCTCCGATTTCCCTGAAAAATATGTGTTTTATTTCAGCAGGGCAATTCACATAATTGTAATACTATCCATTACTATTGCTGCTGCAAGTCTATCAGGTAAAATATCCAAAAATTATATTCAGAAATTAGACCTGCCCATTCCTACTACAGGACTTGCATATGGAATATTGAAAGGCACGATTCTTGTTGTCGGTTTTCTGATAATACTCAGTTTCCTCGGCGTTTCCATAACTCCACTTATTACTGCTCTTGGAGTTGGAGGTCTTGCGGTTGCCCTTGCACTTCAGGACACGCTGGCAAACCTTTTTGCAGGAATCCATATACTTGTCGAAAAATCCATAAGGGTTGGAGACTTCATAAAACTTGAGACAGGACAGGAAGGCTATGTGGAGGATATTACATGGAGGACAACGAGGGTAAGGATGCTTCCTAACAACACAGTCATAATCCCGAACAGCAAGCTTTCGCAGAGCGTTGTGACCAATTATTATCTCCCTGAAAAGAGGATGTCCCTGCTGATTCCTATAGGAGTGAGTTATTCTTCTGACCCTGAAAGGGTTGAAAGGATACTCATTGAAGAGACAAAAAAGGCTGTCGGCGAAATCCCAGGACTGCTTGGAGACCCGGAGCCTTTTGTACGTTTCATTCCGGGCTTTGGAGATAGCTCCCTTAATTTTACACTCATCTGTCAGGTTCAGGAATTCGTTGACCAGTACCTTGCGCAGCATGAGCTAAGAAAGAGGATTTTTAAGAGGTTCAAAGAAGAAGGAATAGAGATACCATTTCCGCACAGAACTGTCTATCTCAGAGAGGAAAAAGATTGGCAGAAATAACTAATTCCTTTGAATTCAGGCAATGCGTTAGCATCCTTAAATCTACAGGAAAGAAGGCAAGGAATCTGCATGAATTGAGGGATGCCATATCGGCAGTAAGCGATGAATCCATATTTCATCATACATATCAGTATTTCCTGAAAGGACATATCCTTGAATATACAAATGACTTTGCGCACTGGGCAGGAGAGAGTCTTGAGGAAAGAGCTTTGTCAGAACAGCTTTCAAATATAGACCCGTATGATTTTAAGAATATAAGTGACTTAAGAAATAAGCTTATAGAGGTAATAGACAATTATCTTGGGCAATTTCCTGAGCCGAGAGAGGCTATGCGCGGTGATGAATTCTGCTTTAACGAAACGGTTACACTCATATTCCCTGTGGGGACAAGAGCGAAAAACCTTGCAGAATTTCTTACTGCCATTAAATATATAGATGCAGGATCAATCTACTATCATTTCTACGAAGCAAGGATGCGTCTTGGAGGCGGGATAGATGATTTTTCCCGTTGGATTGAAGATTATCTTCAAAAAAAGGAGCTTGCAGAGAAAATAAGGGCTATAGATCCATTTATGCATACCATAGAGGAAATACGTACTCATATCGTTGAAACAGTTGAAGAAGAAGTGAAAAAAGATATGGAGGTTGTTAGCAGATGTTTGACCAGTATTTAGGAATATCCCCCAAGAGTGATTTGTTACTTTTGCAGATGCTAGGTGAAAAGTTACATAAAAGGTCTTTTCTTCACGTTAGCTCTACCCGTGAAGGGGGAGGCGTGGCAGAGATCCTGCAGAGGATGATACCTATGTTTACTGAGATAGGCATTCAAGCAAGATGGGAGATTATCGAAGGCGACACGAAATTTTTCAATATTACAAAAAAGATTCATAACGCAATGCAGGGCAACCCTGAAAGGATAACCAAAAAGATGTGGGATTATCACTATGAAATAAACGGTAAGAACGCAGACAAACTGGACCTTGAAGCAGATGCTGTTTTGATTCATGATCCTCAGCCGGCTCCACTCATAGAATTCAAAAAAAGTGGATTATGGATGTGGAGATGTCATATTGATGTATCAAATCCGAAGAAGGAAGTAAGTGATTACCTCTGCAGATACTGCGAAAAGTACACCGCTGCTATTTTCTCTGTTGCAAAATTTGCCAGGAAAATGGGAATTGATGAGTTTATCGTTTCGCCATCTATCGATCCTGTCAGTGAAAAAAACAGGGAGTTAACGGATGAAGAAATTAATAAAACATTGAATAAATTTCAGATACCAACTAACAGACCGATAATCCTTCAGGTATCCCGTTTTGACAGATTCAAAGACCCAATAGGTGTAATAAAGGCTTACAGGATTGTGAAGAAATATAATGATTGCATTCTTATCCTTGCAGGGAGCCCTGCCACCGATGACCCGGAGGGAGAAATAGTCTTAAATGAGGTGAAGGAGTGCGCAGCTAACGACCCTGATATATACATCCTTTTATTACCGCCTTTCAGTGATAAGGATATCAATGCTTTGCAGAGAGTAGCAGCTGTTGTTCTGCAGAAATCCTTAAAAGAAGGTTTCGGTCTTACAGTATCTGAGTCTATGTGGAAGGGAAAACCGGTAATAGGCGGTGCTGTAGGAGGAATTCCCCTTCAGATAATACATGGTGTTACAGGGTTCCTTGTGCATTCAATTGAAGGTGCTGCATTCAGGACAAGGCAGTTATTAAACAATATAGAAATGGCGAAAAGGATTGGTGAAAATGGCAGGGAATATGTAAGAAAGAACTTTCTTATAACAAGGCAGATAAGGGATTATCTTGGGGTATGGTATATAATGGAAAACAAAGGTAGGAGTATAATAGAAATTTAAACATGAAAATTACAATCAGGTTAATTGTTTCCCTTATTTTTATAGTAGCTCTGGTAGCTGTCGGGTTTTCGTTCTATGAGGTCAGAGCTGAAAAAATGCGTATGACCGCTGATTTGCAGCGCAGGGCCATTATCCTGGCAAAAAGCCTGCAGGAATCAGTAGTCCCTTTGGTTCAGTCCAATTCTCTACAAAAATTGAATCGTCTTGTAGAACGATTTGGAAATCGTGAGAGACTCGAAGGAGTAGCTGTTTATGACCAGCAAGGGAATGTCTTAGCCTTAACCCCTGATCTCGCTCTGAAAATTCCACAGCCATTACCTCTGGCAGTGAAATCTGTTGCAGAAAATCAACCTGTCGGCAGCCTTATGCGCATTGATGACAAAGAAACATATTTCTATGCCCTTCCTTTTTCGGAGGAGGATAAAATCACAGGGACGCTGGTGCTCTTCCATGACGCCTCATATATCGGCGTGAGACTTGAAGAGATATGGAAAAATAACCTCCTCCGCTTCGTCATATTGTCAACCTTGATTGCCTTGATTACCCTGCTTGCAATCCGATGGAGCATCACAGGCCCTATAGCTCGTGTTGCAGAATGGATGAGGGAGTTACGGATGGGAAGAGGGAAAATGGGTCAATCTGTGGTTTCTCCGAGAGGAGATGTGCTTGCCCCTTTAATTTCTGAGGTTACCCATCTGGCAAAAAACCTTGCTATGGCACATGCAAAAAAAGAGGATGAAGCTAAACTGCGCCTTCGCACAGAATCCGTCTGGACGGCAGGCAAGCTTAAAGAACATATACGCGCTGAACTGAGCGGAAATAAAATATTCCTTGTTTCAAATAGAGAGCCATACATGCATATCAGAGAGAGAAGCAGTATCAAATGCATTGTGCCTGCCGGCGGATTGGTTACTGCATTAGACCCTGTGATGCGGGTCTGCGAAGGTGTGTGGATTGCGAACGGCAGTGGATATGCAGATCGCGATGTAGTGGACGGGAATGATAAGCTTCGAGTCCCGCCGGAAGACCCGGCATATACACTCAAAAGGGTATGGCTTACCAAGGAGGAAGAAAACGGCTACTATTATGGCTTTTCAAATGAGGGTCTATGGCCCCTCTGCCATATCACCCATACACGGCCTCTGTTTCATCTGGAAGACTGGATTCAGTATCAGAGAACAAATGAAAAATTTGCCGAGACCTTGTTCAAGGAAATTGAAAATGAAGAATCACCTCTGATTTTAATTCAGGATTATCACTTTGCTCTTCTTCCTATGCTGATTAAAAGTAAGCGCCCTGATGCGCGGGTGTCGCTATTCTGGCACATCCCATGGCCGAATCCCGAGTCCTATGGCATCTGTCCCTGGCGGGAAGAAATTCTTATAGGCATGCTTGGAGCCAACATCCTGAGTTTTCATATACAATTTCACTGCAATAATTTTCTGGATACTGTTGACAGATTTTTGGAATCCAAGGTTGATTGGGAGCAGTTCTCAATCACGCGCGGCGGCCACACAACCCTTGTTAAACCATTCCCTATAAGCGTTGATTTTAACGGCGGAACCTTAAGTAAAGCAGCCGCAACACAGGAAAGAGCCTCTATAAAGGAAAAACTGTTCAGAGAGATCGGCGCTCACGCAAAATATATGGGTGTCGGGGTTGATAGGATTGATTACACCAAAGGTATTCCTGAGCGATTCACGGCAATTGAAAGATTTTTAGAAAAATACCCTGAGTTTGGCGGTGAATTTACATTTGTTGAACTCGGTGCACCAAGCCGCACACACATAAAAAGATACCGTGACCTGACGACAGAGGTGGAAGAGATGGTGGATAGGATTAATTGGCGTTTCCACACAAAAACATGGGTGCCCATTGTATTCCTTAAAGGGCATCACAGCCATAAAGAGATCTATCCATTTTATAAAGTAGCCGATATATGCATGGTCACTTCCCTGCATGATGGTATGAACCTTGTTGCAAAGGAATTTGTCTCATCCCGTGATGATGAAGACGGTGTATTAATTCTCAGCCAGTTTACAGGTGCTTCACGAGAGCTAAAGGACGCTGTAATTGTGAATCCCTATGATATTGAAGGAATGGCAGATGCCATTTTTTTATCACTTAAGATGACGCCTGACGAAAGGTCAGAACGTATGAAACGGATGCGTGAGGTGGTTAAAGAACACAATATTTACCGCTGGGCAGGAGACCTAATTACAGCATTAGCACGACTGCGATTGACTGAGACAATAGAGCAGCAGAGTGAATAAATCTTATGCCGCCAGTATATTTATTCAAATGTAAAAATCTCTCTGACTTAATTAAGCCTGATCAAAAAATTGCTCTATTCTTAGATTTCGATGGAACACTGGTTCCCATCCAGAAAGACCCTGCACAGTGCTTTTTAATGCCTGAAATAAAAAAACAACTGCGATCACTGGCAAACTCTGAAGGCTGTTATGTATCTATCCTGAGCGGAAGAAAGTTATCTGATATCAGAAAAAGAATCGGTATTCCATGTATCTATTATGGAGGGAATCACGGGATAGACATTGCCGGCCCGGGTATGAGATACACCCACCCGAAAGCCTCATCAACAAGACCCACTATTCTCAAAATAAAACATCTGCTGGAAAAAGAGATTGTAGATATCAAAGGTACATGGCTTGAGGATAAAAAATTTACCCTCACCCTTCACTTTCGTGCTGTGAAAAAAGGAGATATCTCATCTGTGAAAAAAGCCTTCTATAAGACTGTTGCCAGATTCATAGAGGAGACAAACATATTACATAGCAACACAAAGGGCAGAAAAAATAATCCCCCCATCCCCCCTTTAGTAAAGGGGGGTAAGGGGGGATTTTCAAATAAAAAATTGTTAATCGTAATAAAAGGGAAAAAGGTTCTTGAGCTGGTACCTAATATATCGTGGGACAAAGGCAAGGCGGCCCTATTAATCCTGAAAGCAATAAAGGATAAATGTTTTCCAGTCTATGTAGGAGATGATCAGACTGATGAGAATGCTTTTAGCGTTCTTTCAGAAGAAGGGATAACCATTCGGGTTGGGAAATCGATGAAGACATTGGCGAAGTTTTATGTGAAGAGTTACCGCGAGGTTCCGCAAGCGCTGGATATGTTGACAATTACTGCGCAATCTGAAGGAATTTATGAAAAGAAAAGTTTTTGAAAGCTCTATGTTGAATTTGATGTAAGGACAAAGAGCATTACCGGCCTTATAGTCAAAGGAATAAAAAAAATCAGGAAGAGTAAAAAATAGACTTGCCATAAGGAAGAGATAATCTATGGATAGTATCATCCTCAGAAAAGAGATACATAAAAGGATTGATGAAATAAAGAAGGCTGATATCCTTGTCGGAATTCCGAGTTACAATAATGCCCGCACTATCGGGCATGTCGTAAAAGCCGTGCAGACTGGATTTGCAAAGTATTTTCCTGATAAAAAATGCGTGCTCGTAAATTCAGACGGCGGTTCAAGAGATGGTACTATGGAAGTTGTTAAAAATACCACGATCGAAGATTTTCAATCTGTACTTTTACATCACAGGGTAGAACCTATCTGGAAAATAGCGACCCCTTATCATGGGATTCCTGGTAAAGGAAGCGCCTTTAGAACAATTTTCGAGATAGCAGATGCCCTTAATGTGAAGGCATGTGCAGTAGTTGATTCTGATCTCCGGAGCATCACTCCCGAATGGATTGAACTTCTCATTAAACCCGTGCTCGAAGGCGGCTTTGATTACGTTTCGCCGCTCTACCACAGACATAAATATGATGGGACGATTACAAACAGTATTGTCTATCCGCTAACGAGGGCATTATATGGGAAGCATATAAGACAGCCAATAGGTGGAGATTTTGGTTTTTCAGGAAAACTTGCGAGTTTTTACCTGACAAAAAATCTCTGGGATACAGATGTTGCAAGATATGGGATAGATATATGGATGACAACAACTGCTATAGCAAATAAATTTAAAATTTGCCAGGCATTCCTTGGCGCAAAGATACATGATGCTAAAGACCCAGGTGCAGACCTGAGTTCAATGCTCTATCAGGTTGTTGGAGCAACCTTTGACCTCATGGAAACATACCAGGACGTCTGGAAAACAATAAAAGGCTCTGAGCCCGTTCCAACTTTTGGTTTTCGATATGATGTGGGATTAGAACCCATCTCTGTTAATCTTGAGAGAATGATTGAAAAGTTTAGACTCGGAGTTAAGGAATTAATGGAAATATGGAAGATATTTATTCCATCTGAAATCCTGGATTTTCTGTCTAAATCAGCAAAGTTTTCAAAGGAAGAATTTCATATACCTGATGAATTATGGGTTGATATCATTTATAGTTTTGCGATTGCGTCACGGAGAAAGATTATGAACAGGGAGCATCTACTTAAATCACTAACTCCACTTTATATAGGCAAGATTGCGTCATTTATAATTGAAGCATGGGATAGCAGCGCCTCAGAGGTTGAACAAAAGATTGAGAGATTGGGTATCACCTTTGAAAATAAGAAGGATTTATTAATAGAGAACTGGCAGCAACAAAAGGGGGTATGTCATGAATGATTTTTTAAAGAAAGTAATAATTGAACCATTAGATAGGTTTTGGGAGAGGGTTCTACAATTTCTACCAGATATCCTTACTTCCATACTCATTTTTATCTTGGGTATTGTACTTGGCTTGATTTTTAGAAAACTGTTTTTGAGGTTCTTCAATACAATAAAAGTAGATAAATTTTCCGAGAGGTATGGATTTGTTGAGATTCTTAAAAAAGGTGGTATAAAAGAACCTGTATCTTTTATTCTTTCAAGGTTGATCGGCTGGCTGACAATAATTATTTTTTTTATTGTAGCCCTTCGTTCCCTTAATGTGCCAGCTATCGAACAGATACTCGAAAGGTTTTTCCTCTATTTGCCGAATATTTTTGTTGCAGTAATAATTCTCTTTTTTGGCTATCTCCTCAGCAACTTTCTTGGGAGGGCCGCACTGATTGCTGCTGTAAATGCAGGATGGAAAGTATCCGGCCTGGTAGGTAGACTTGTTAAGCTAACTGTATTTTTGCTTGCAGTTACAATGGCACTCGAACAGCTTGACATCGGCAGGGGGACAATAGTTATTGCCTTTGCTATAATCTTTGGCGGCATAGTCCTTGCCCTTGCAATAGCATTTGGTCTTGGCGGGAGAGATATAGCAAAGGAGTATCTGGAGAAGAAGATAAAGGGCGAAGAAGAGAAGAAGGATGAAATCAGTCATCTGTAAGATTGAAGCTCTCTAAATTAGAATATTCAGAAATTTTGTAGTATGATTATACTAACATTAATACAATCGGGGAGGAGGATAATTTAATGATAGCTATGTTAAAAAACCAATGAGACTGAAGCCTTTAGAATCTACGCATATTTACATTAAGGAATATGATAAGAGAGGCGGCCCAGGAGCTAATTTTATAGTTAAGTGGCAAGCAGAGAGAAAGATAAATCAGCCAATTATTGAAGGAGTCATGCTTGATGCACGTCAGGGGATATCATTTATCTGCACTGGTCAGATAATCACCGAGCATTCAGAGTAGATATACCCGCTGCCGGAATCCTTACTGTAATGGAATATGAATTCTTAAAATCATTGGTCATCGTCTTTGGTGTCTCTGCCTTAGTGGTATTTTTACTTTACAGGTTGAAGATACCATCTCTTGTAGGCTTTCTCATCGCTGGAGTTATTATCGGGCCCTTCGGAATAGGGATAGTAAGAAACACTCACTCCATCGAGGCACTCGCAGAAATCGGCGTCATACTACTCCTTTTTACTATCGGTATCGAGTTTTCTATGGCAAAGCTTGTCAGGATTAAAAAGGCTGTTATAGGAGGTGGTAGCGTACAGGTATTCCTTACTATCGTTTTATCGGCTGCTGCTGCCTATCTGGCTACTGGAAATGTCAACAAATCTATCTTCTTTGGTTTCCTTATCGCATTAAGCAGTACCGCTATCGTATTAAAGATGCTCACAGAGAAAGGCGAAATAGACTCACCTCACGGACACATCATGGTAGGAATACTCATTTTCCAGGACCTATGTGTTGTACCGCTTATGCTCCTTACCCCTGTTTTATCTGGTGATGGGATAAACATAATGGACATAGTAATAAAATTTGGCAAGGCAATATTGATAATAGCGGTTGTACTTCTGAGTGCAAGATGGATAGTTCCCTCCCTGCTTCATCAAGTTGTACATACAAGAAGTCGTGAACTTTTTATAATTACAATTATACTTCTCTGCCTTGGCATAGCGCTTTTAACTTCAAGGTTTGGTCTTTCCCTTGCACTTGGAGCTTTTTTAGCAGGCATAATAATTTCAGAATCAGAGTATGCGCATCAGGCAATCTCAGATATATTGCCGTTCAAAGACAGTTTCATGGGTCTGTTTTTTGTCTCCATAGGAATGTTAATGAATATCGAGTTCGTTCTAAACAATGCTCCTAAGATAGCCTCTATCGTTTTGTTTATTTTTGGACTTAAGATAATTACAGGAACAGCTTCCGCCCTGCTTGTTGGAACTTCACCGAGATCGTCTCTGCTTGCAGGCCTCGGGCTTGCACAGATCGGAGAGTTTTCCTTTGTGCTTGCGATTGCAGGAAAGACATCGGGAATTATAACAGATGATTTCTATCAGATTTTCCTTTCTTCTTCTGTTGTAACAATGATACTGACTCCGTTTACATTACAGTTTGCTCCATCTGTATCTGACTGGATAACATCGAGGCGTATATTCAAAAGTCTCAGCAGGCTGCAAAAGACATCGGAAGGCGAGGGATTCCCAAGAAGGAAACATGATCATGTCATTATTGTAGGTTTCGGTTTGAATGGAAGAAATCTTGCAAAGGTATTAAGAGAAGCTGAAATATCTTATGTTGTGCTTGAGATGAATAGCGATACTGTTAGAGATATGAAGAAAAAGGGAGAACCAATATATTACGGTGACGGCACGAGTAAAGAAATTCTGCATAAACTCGGTATCGAGAAGGCAAGGCTTCTCGTCATTGCGATATCTGATCCTTCGTCTTCGAGGAGGATCATTTCTATCGCAAGGCATGAAAACCCTGATATTTATATCATCGTAAGAACACGATATGTTGCTGAGGTGGATGACCTCAAAAAGCTTGGTGCGGATGAAGTAATACCAGAGGAGTTTGAGACATCGATTGAGATATTTGCGAGGGTATTGCATCAGTACAGCTTTCCAAGAAATATCATAATTGATATGGTCGAAAAGATAAGGAGTAATAGTTATACGACATTAAGGAATATCGATGTTCCAAAGAGGCATCTCTTCGAAGAATATGAATGGCTTCCAGAAATAGAGTTAGCTGGATTCATAATACCAGAGGGGTCATACTTAAGCGGAAAAACTATAAAAGACCTTCAGGTGAGGAAGAAAACAGGTGTTACTATTATAGCTGTGAGGAGAAATCAGAAAGTATATACCGTTACCGACCCTGATTTCCGTCTTAAAGATCGGGACTTTGTTCTTTTTATTGGCGATAGAAAGAACCTGCATGATGCACTGAAATACTTCAAAGGGGAACCTTGATGTTGCTCTGGATCGGCTTTATTATTTGTACTCTTATAATTGTATATTCAGGCACAAAGCTCTCGAAATATGGCGACATTATTGCTGAAAAGACAGGTCTTGGAAGGGCATGGATAGGTTTAGTTCTTATGGCCTCGGTAACTTCCCTTCCTGAACTTGTAACCGGAATAAGCTCTGTTACCTATGCTGGTGTTCCTGACATTGCTGTTGGCGATGTCCTTGGAAGTTGCGTATTTAATATGCTAATTATCGCCATTCTTGATGCTATATATCGTATAATGCCAATATCTGCAAAGGCTCATCAGGGACATATACTTTCTGCTGGTTTCGGAATAATTCTTTTGAGCATAGTTGGTATAAGTCTATTTTTAGGTAAGTCTATCTCTCCTCTGGGCTGGATAGGTCCATATAGTCTGTTATTTATGATTATTTATTTTATTGCAATTAAGCTGGTCTTCTCTTATGAAAAGAGACAGATTGCTGCTTATATGAAAGAAATGGCTGTTGAATTGAAATATAAAGACATTTTAACAAAGACCGCCATTGTCAACTATAGTATTAATGCATTAGTTGTCATTATTGCTGCTACTTTTTTGCCAAAGATTGGCGAAGGCATTGCAGAAACCACAGGTCTTGGCCAAACCTTTGTGGGAAATATATTTATCGCAATTTCTACATCCTTACCAGAAGTAGTGGTTTCTATATCAGCTGTAAAAATAGATGCAATAGACCTTGCAATAGGTAATCTCTTCGGCAGTAATATCTTCAATATATTTATCCTTGCCATTGATGATATCTTTTTTACCAAAGGACCTCTTCTTTCTTTTGTCAATCCAAATCATATAATATCTGCCCTGTCCGCTATTGCGATGACGACTGTTGCCATTATTGGTTTAACCTACAGGTCAGAAAAAAGGCTATTATTTTTAGCATGGGATTCTATTGGTATAGTGTTAGTATATGTGATTAACCTTATGCTGCTGTATATGCTGAGATAGTTCTTGACATAAGTTTCATATCCCAGATAATGTAGCAGTAAGTAAAGGGGAGTAACTGAATGAGTGGCTATCGTCAGCACGTCTACCAAAGGTAGGCCGGTACCACTCGTTAGGTTATTATCTATCAAGCGAGACCTTATTACAAAAAATTAAAAGGAGGTAGCATAATGGATGAGCAAGATGTCTACAGGGCAAAGGAGGCAATGAAGTCTGCAATGAAGAAAGGCCCTTTGAGGTTAGTACTAATTATTGTAGCAATTCTGGTCTTTTTTCTGTTTTTACATCCATGGGTTCAGATTGGGGCAGGCGAAAGAGGAATTGTCCTTAATTTTGGCGCTGTTCAGAAGGATGTGTTTGGAGAGGGGCTGCATTTCAGGATACCGATAATGCAGAAGATTGTCCGGGTGGATGTCAAGGTTCAGAAGGCAGTGACTGATGCCGTATCTGGCTCGGCTGATCTTCAGGATGTGACATCATCGGTTGCACTTAACTATCATATAATACCTGATAAAGCAAATGTTGTCTATCAAACCCTTGGGGTAGAATTCAAGGAGCGTATTATAGACCCTGCAATACAAGAAGTAATGAAAGCTGTATCAGCCAAGTATACAGCAGAAGAGCTTATAACAAAGAGAGCAGCGGTAAGCGAGGCCATGAGAGGAAACCTTGCTGAAAGACTCCTGGCATATAATATAGCAGTTGATGCGTTTTCTATCGTCTCATTCAGCTTCTCCAAAGTATTTGCAGAGGCTATTGAGGCAAAGCAGGCAGCAGAACAGCTTGCACTAAAGGCAAAAAGAGACCTCGATAGGATAAGGATAGAGGCAGAGCAGAAGATCACAGCAGCAAAGGCAGAGGCAGAGTCCCTGAGGCTACAAAGGGCAAATATTTCACCGGACCTTATAGAGCTTAGAAAGATAGAGGCCAATCTCAAGGCTATAGATAAATGGAATGGAATCCTCCCCCAGGTTACAGGCGGCGGCGCTGTGCCATTTATAGGCGTAGGTGAGATACAGAAGAGATAAACGAATAATCATAAAAAAGTAGAGAATCCCATTGCTTAGACTTAGATATGTTATTCTGCTTATTATTGCAGGTATTGTAGGCGGTATTATAGCTATAAGAAAAGGGCGCAGCCCGATATGGTGGTTTATACTATGCGCCCTTTTCCCTTTGCTTATTATTGTTATTGCATTGCTTCCACCTCTGGTATCTAAAGGATATACCAAAAAATGTCCCTACTGTGCAGAGATTATTAAAGAAGATGCAAATTTTTGCAAACACTGTGGCAGGGAGCAACCCATAGAGATGGTCAAGGTTCAAAACAAAATGTGATCAGGTTTTTACTCTTTTGATAAAAGGATGCATCAAAAAGCAAGCCCTAACCCTTTGGTTTTTTGATTGATGATATATGACTGTGTTCATACTTAAGACTATTAAGCAAGCAAAGAGACTGATAATAGCCGTAATTGGTTTTACAGTACTGCTTACAGGTATCGCTATGATTGCATTGCCAGGCCCTGCGATAGTGGTAATTCCAATCGGTCTGGCAATCCTTGCTACTGAATTTGTCTGGGCAAAAAAGATTCTCAAAAGAGTAAAAAGCAATGCCTCTAATATGAAAGAATGGATAAGAAAAAAGTGAAGATGCAGATGTAATACATGTTATGGTGTTTTAGGATAAGGCTGAGTCATTAGCTCAATGGCTCGATAATGTAATAACTCAATTTTTAAAAAGGTGGTTTGTGAACACACGGCACCTTGAGATAGCTTCACAGAGTTTACCTTGAGCAGAAAGGCAAGATTGCTTCGCTTCGCTCGCAATGAGAGGGGCGAAGGGCTCGAATGACAATTTGCAAAAGTATTTTGTCATTGTGAGGAGCGAATCAATCTCCTGTATTTTCACAATAATTTGTTGTATTTTAATTTATTAGCCCAATCTTATGATGGTAGAAAGAAGAGTAATATGCGCTGGCATCAAAAGAGTATAGAAAATATTGTTGACGAATTGCACTCTTCTCCTCATGGTCTCTCTGGGGATGAAGCAAGGAAACGGCTTGAGAAACATGGCTTAAATGTATTAAAGGAAAAAGAGAAGAAGACCCCTTTCATGATGTTCCTTGACCAGTTCAGGGACTTCATGATCCTTGTCCTCATTGCTGCAGCAATTGTATCAGGAATTGTCGGTGAGCTTACAGATACTATTGCTATCGTAGTGATTGTTGTACTCAATGCCATTATCGGATTTGTCCAGGAATACAGGGCAGAAAAGGCGATGGCAGCTCTTAAAAAGATGGCGGCGCCTACCGCAACTGTCATCAGGGAGGGAAAACCTGCTGATATATCAGCATCTGAACTCGTCCCTGGTGACATAGTTCTTCTTGATGCGGGCAAGATTGTGCCGGCAGATATGAGATTAATTGAAGTAGCACAATTGAAGGTTGAAGAGGCTGCCCTTACCGGTGAATCAATACCTGTAGAAAAGTATATAAAATCCCTTCATGATGAAATGCTGCCCCTGGGCGATAGAAAAAATATGGCATACAAAGGCACTATCGTATCTTATGGTAGAGGTACCGGAATTATTGTTGCTACTGGGATGGAAACAGAGCTTGGCAAGATTGCTACAATGTTGCAGGAGGAGGAAGAGGTAAAGACACCACTTCAGAAAAGGCTTGCAACTTTCGGTCAGAAGCTTGCATTTGCTGTCCTTGCAATCTGTGCCATCGTTTTTGGTATTGGTATTATCAGGGGTGAACCACCTTTATTAATGCTCCTTACAGCTATTTCCCTCGCTGTTGCAGCAATACCAGAGGCTCTTCCAGCGGTAATAACTATCTCCCTTGCCCTCGGTGCAAAAAAGATGGTAAAGCAGAATGCCCTTATAAGAAAACTTCCTGCAGTAGAAACCCTCGGGTCTGTTACATATATCTGCTCTGATAAGACAGGCACACTCACCATGAATCAAATGACTGTTGAGGAGATTTATGTAGATGGAAAACTTGTAGGGGTAGACCTTCGTGTCTACCCGAAAGAAATGGGCGAACACATAGGTTCGCCCCTGCAAATATTGTTTACTGCTCTTGCCCTTAGCAATGATGCAGCTGTAGATAAGGATGGCAGAGTCATAGGCGATCCAACAGAAGTAGCTCTTTATATGGCATCGCAAGATGCTGGTTTTAAAAAGGATATACTTGTAAATGATTTTCCGAGAATTGCTGAGATACCATTTGATTCGGAGAGGAAGTGCATGACGACGATCCATAAAATCCCCCCTCCCCCCCCTTTAGTAAAGGGGGGAGGGGGGGATTATGATCGCCCTTTAGAAAAAGAAGGGATGGAAAAATTTATATCTTTTACAAAAGGGGCGATCGAGGTCTTGATTGAGAAGGCTCATTATATTTTGACATCGGAGGGTTCAAAAAATATAGATGAAGATGAAATTCTCAGGATAAGCGAAAGAATGGCTGCTGATGGATTGAGGGTTCTTGGCATAGCCATGAAAAAGTGGGATAGCTTGCCCAATGATATGTCCCCTGAGAATGTTGAGACAGGTCTCACCATTTTAGGTCTTGTTGGTATGGTAGACCCACCGAGGGAAGAGGTAAAAGAGGCGGCAGCTTTATGTAAGACTGCAGGAATAAAACCAGTGATGATAACTGGTGATCATCCACTTACAGCAAAGACAATAGCCAGGAGACTTGGCATACTTGAGGATGATTCGAAAGCAATTATTACAGGGAAAAAGCTTTCTGAGCTTTCTATAGAAGAGTTTGAAGAAAAGGTTGAAAATATCAAAGTGTATGCACGAGTGGCACCTGAGCAAAAGTTAAAGATAATCAAAGCACTTCAGGATAAAGGGCAATTCGTCGCGATGACAGGTGACGGCGTGAATGATGCACCTGCATTAAAGAGGGCTGATATAGGCGTCGCTATGGGTATAACAGGAACCGATGTCTCGAAAGAGGCATCACATATGATATTGCTGGATGATAATTTTGCTACGATTGTAAAGGCAGTGAAAGAGGGCAGAAAGATATATGATAATATAAGGAAGTTTGTGAAATATCTTCTCACCACAAACTCAGGTGAGATATGGACACTCCTTCTCGCACCACTTGTTGGATTGCCAATTCCCCTCCTGCCAATCCACATACTCTGGATAAATCTTATGACAGATGGACTTCCTGCCCTTGCCCTTTCTGTTGAGCCAGCCGAAGATAATATAATGAGCAGACCTCCGAGACATCCCAAGGAGAGCATATTTGCTTATGGGTTGGGAACTCATGCTCTATGGGTTGGGTTTTTAATGGCTGGTGTTGTTCTCTTTGTTCAAGCATGGTCACTTAAGACGGGACATGCCCATTGGCAGACAATGGTATTTACAGTTCTCTGTCTTACACAACTTGGGCACGTCCTTGCTATAAGATCTGAAAAGGAATCATTATTCAAGATAGGTTTATTCTCAAATAAACCACTTCTCGGCGCAGTTATATTGACCTTTGCCCTTCAAATGACAACCATATATGTGCCGTTTCTTAATCCTATATTTAAAACAGAGCCTCTTGATTTGAATGAACTATTAATAACACTGGGACTTTCTTCGATTATATTCTTTGCTGTTGAGGCTGAGAAGTGGTGGAAAAGAAATGCGATTAATTATCTATAGTTTACAAATTCCATATGTATTCCTAAATCTTTTTCTTTTAACATACTTATAACTGCCTGTAAGTCATCTTTCTTTTTTGCCCTGACCCTGAGCTGGTCTTTTTGTATTTCTGCCTGCACCTTGAGTTTTGTACCTTTAATTAATTTAACAATCTCCTTTGCCTTTTCCTGAACTATGCCCTGCTGAAGTGTGATAACCTGCCTTACAGTCCCTCCTGATGCGGTTTCAATCTTCCCATACTGAAGCGATTTTAGAGGAACATTGCGCTTGACAAGTTTTGACTGGAGTAACTCGATAACGCTTTTAAGCTTTTGCTCATCATCAGAAATAAGAGTTATCTCGCCTTTATCTTTGTTAAGCTCTATATTGCTTTTACTTCCTTTAAAATCAAATCTCTGGTTCAGCTCTTTTGTCGCCTGCTGGACAGAGTTTAATACCTCCTGCATGTCAACCTTGCTTACAATGTCAAAGGAATGTTCATCTGCCATTTGCTCCTCCAAACAATTAATATTCCAAACCTAATAGATAAAGGCAATTTTAGTAATTGCCATGCCATGCTTTAATAAAACTATACACAAAAAGCGGCATTTAGGCAAATATATAAGCAGATGTCAGGGCCTCTGAGAAAGAAATTTATGAACATCCCTACTCTATCTTGAGAGCTTCCCTGGTCATTTTCTCTGCCGCCTCAAACACAGCCTTTTTCCCTTCTTCTGTTCTTGCTTCTATATAAAATCTGACCTTTGGCTCTGTGCCTGATGGTCTTATCATAAGCCATGAACTGTCATCGAAAACCAGTTTTGTGCCGTCCACGGTTATCACATCCTTGACAGTCCTGTTACTTTTACCTATTCTGATTACAGTCCCCTTTTTAAAATTTTCTTTTATACTTAATAGTCTTTTCATTAAGGGTTCACCAACAAGGGTTGGATCCACTGTTATGCCTGAACGATCCGGATAATAGTATCCAAATTCATCCATTATGTTATTGAGATATTCGCTCAGATTTTTGCCTGTAACAGCTATCATCTCTATAGCAAGAAGCAGACCAAAAATAGCATCTTTTTCGAGTGTGTGATTATAAGCAGATATGCCGTCTGACTCCTCGAAAGCAACTATCGCCCTTTCACTTAATGTCTTTAGCATATAAGGTCTGAAATTCTTGAATCCAACCTTCGTTTCCTTCACAGGCACTTTTAGTTTCTCTGCTATGGCATTAACAAGGTTACTTGTCCCCGCTGATTTCACAACAACCCCTCTAACGCCTTTATAAACATGAAGGAAATGGAGCGCCATTGCCCCGAAATAGTTCATTGGTATCTGCACGACGCCGTCAGTATGCCTTATACGGTCACCGTCGGGGTCCATAATAACACCCAGCTTAAATCTGGCATTGCTTCCCTTTAAGACTTTCTCGACACCCTGCATATTTTTTCCAGATGGTTCTGGAGCTATACCACCAAAAAGGACATCATCCTCTGTCCTTAGATATTTAATTTTACTGCTGATACCAAGAATCCTTTCAATGCGTCCCCTTGTTGAGCCGTGCACATTATCAATACAGATAACGCAATTTTCCCTGTTTACAAAATCACAAATTTTTTCGATATCTAATGTCTTCCTTTTTGTTATGAATTCAATATAAAGCTGGGTCAGGTCTATTTTTTCTATACTTTCCGGCTTTACTGACTGAAACACAATAGATTCCTTTCCGCCTCGGCGGATCTCCGACATCATCCTGTTAGCTATCTCTTCTATTCTTGTTGTTATCTCAGACCCAGCAGGGCCACCGTCTGAAGGATTAAATTTGAAACCTGCAAAATTTGCCGGGTTGTGGGATGGTGTAAGATTGATGGAACACGCAGCATTTAATATCTCAATACCTGCTGAAAATTCAGGTGTGGGTGCCTCGCCTGCATACCACGTCCTGATTCCATCTTTTTGAAGAAGTCCTATAACCTCCATTGCAAAATCAGGGCCGAGAAAACGATTGTCATGGCCAACAATAACCCCGCGTTTTATTATCTCTTCAAAACCTGATACCCCCATTGCCTGCATAACAGAACTATCATTGCCTTTGAACATCTCGATAATAGCTGAGGTTACAACACGCACATTATTGAATGTGAAGTCAGTACCTATTTCTCCTCGCCATCCTGATGTGCCGAATACTATCCTTGCCGGGTTTGTATTTTCTCTTGCGAACTTTTCAATAATTGAAAGTAATCCCCTGTTTCTGGAAGTATCTAACATTATTGCCTTCCAGCAAGAAGCAGCATTTTCGAATTCCTGAGCCATTACACAGTTGACTTACTTAAATCTTTTTTAGTTTTCTTTTTAAGCGCTGCTTGTGCTGCTGCAAGTCTTGCAATAGGAACCCTGTAAGGCGAACAGCTAACATAGTCCAGACCTATCTTATGGCAGAACTCAACAGATTTTGGATCCCCGCCGTGTTCGCCGCATATTCCCATTTTCAGGTTCTTCTTTATCTTCCTGCCCTTTTCTACAGCTATCTTCATAAGGAGCCCTGTGCCGCTCTGGTCAAGAGTTATAAATGGATCGTAATCGAGTATCCCCTTTTCAACATAATATGGAAGGAATCTACCTGCATCATCTCTTGAAAGTCCAAAGGTTGTCTGCGTAAGGTCATTTGTACCGAAAGAATAAAAGTCTGCCTGCGCAGCTATTTCATCAGCTGTTATAGCAGCACGAGGAAGCTCTATCATTGTTCCAACAGTATAGTTGACCTTTGTTTTATAGTTTTTCTGAACCTCTTCTACTACTTTAACAGTCAGTTCTCTCATCATCTTAAGTTCATTTACATGGCCGACCAATGGTATCATTATTTCAGGTATTACTTTAATCTTCTGTTTTGACAACTCACATGCAGCCTCCATTATAGCCTGAACCTGCATCTCATAAATCTCAGGATATGTTATACCAAGTCTGCAGCCCCTGTGCCCGAGCATTGGATTAAATTCATGTAATACCCTATTCCTCGCCTTCAGTTTCTCAAAAGGAACCTCCATTGTAACAGCTAAAGCCTTTAATTCTTCATCTGTATGCGGAAGGAATTCATGAAGTGGCGGATCAAGAAGCCGTATGGTAACAGGAAGACCTTTCATTGCCTTAAATATTCCTATAAAGTCACTTTTTTGCATCGGAAGTAGCTTGGCAAGAGCCTTTTCCCTTCCCTCTACATCATCAGCAAGGATCATCTCTCTTACCGCACTTATCCTCTCCGGGGCAAAAAACATATGTTCTGTCCTGCATAGACCAATTCCCTCAGCCCCAAAACTCCTTGCCACTTCTGAATCATGGGGAGTATCAGCATTTGTCCTAACGCCGAGCTTCCTGAACTCATCAACCCATTTCATAAAAGTACCGAAATCACGTGTGAGTGCTGGTGTTACAAGTGGTGCCTCACCCAGCATGACTTCACCTGTTGTACCGTTAAGGGTTATATATTCGCCTTCCTTTACAATAAGATCATTAACTGTAAAATACCTCTGTATTTCATTTATATTTATTGCACCGCATCCTGCAACACAGCATTTGCCCATTCCTCTCGCAACAACCGCTGCATGGGATGTCATACCTCCTCTTGCAGTAAGGATACCCCGGGCAGCATCCATGCCACCAATATCCTCAGGTGAGGTTTCAGTCCTGACAAGGATAACCTTTTTACCTTTTTCCGCAGCCCTTTCTGCATCCTCTGCTGTGAATACTACTGTTCCAACTGCAGCACCAGGTGAAGCAGGGAGCCCTTTTGCAATTACCTTAACCTGAGCCTTTGGGTCTATCATAGGGTGAAGTAACTGGTCAAGCTGCTGGGGGTCAATTCTCAATATTGCTGTCTTTTTATCTATCAATCTCTCTTTTACCATATCAATAGCTATTTTAAGGGCTGATGCCGCTGTCCTCTTCCCAACCCTTGTCTGAAGCATGTAGAGTTTGCCTTCCTGAACAGTGAACTCTATGTCCAGCATATCTTTATAGTGCCTTTCGAGTTTTTTGTATATACTGTTAAGCTCCCTATAAGCAACTGGAAGCCGCTTCTTTAGCTCTTCTATATGAAGCGGCGTCCTGATGCCTGCAACAACATCCTCACCTTGTGCATTGATAAGACATTCTGCAAAGAACCTATTCTGACCTGTGGACGGATCTCTCGTAAAGCCGACTCCTGTGCCGGAATTTTCACCCAGGTTTCCAAATACCATTGACTGAACATTACATGCTGTACCGAGATTATCAGGTATATCGTTCAGCTTTCTGTATTTAACTGCCCTGTCTCCAAACCATGAACCGAATACTGCACTTATAGCCTTTTTAAGCTGTTCAACTGGGTCAGTTGGAAAATCCTCTCGAGTACCTTTTTTATAAATAATCTTAAATTCTTCAACAAGGTTTTTCAGATCATTAACTGTAAGGTCTGTATCAAGGCGAACTCCTTTCTTTTCCTTCATCTCTTCAAGGGCTTTTTCAAACTTCTGCCTCTCAACTCCCATAACAATACTGCCGAACATTGTAATTAGCCTTCGGTATGCATCGTATACAAACCGTTCATTTCCTGTCTTTTTTATAAGTGCATTTATCGTCATCTCATTAAGCCCGAGGTTGAGGACTGTATCCATCATGCCAGGCATGGAGAATTTTGCCCCTGAGCGTACAGAAATTAAAAGAGGATTAACAGAATCACCAAATTTTATCCCCATTGCCTTTTCCACCTTTTTAAGGTTCTCAAGTACTTGCTCCCACATTCCGGGTGGATATTTCTTACCCGCCTTGAAATATTCATTGCAGGCCTCTGTGGTAACTGTAAAACCAGCAGGGACTGGAATTTTAAGATTGGTCATCTCTGCAAGTCCAGCGCCCTTTCCTCCGAGAAGGTCTTTCATATCTCCTCTTCCATCAGCCTTCCCCCCTCCGAAAAAGTAAACATATTTTTTGATTCCTTTTTTAGCCTTCTTTGCCATTAAAAATTCCCTCCCGATAAGGATTTTTAGTTTAATAGAATACCTCACAATGACATTAAATTCAATTCTTACATAATTACATCCATATTACATCCATCGCCTCAGTTAAAAAATTTAGATGTTTCTATAAACTTGACAAAATGAAAATAAAGTCTTATACCTTCTATTAACTGATCCCAAGTTTTCCGCATACAACAAAATAGGGACCAACAAAATAGGGACAGCGACTATTTTCTTGACTTATAAAGATAAAACACCTATTATTACTTCCATGCCAAGAATAGCCCGTGCAGTATCGATAGGGTATCCCCATCATATAACTCAACGAGGCAATTATCGCCAGGCAGTTTTCGAAAGAGAAGGAGATTATCAACAATATTTAGAGTGGCTGAAACTTTACAGCAGTAAATATTCATTAAAGATATGGGCATACTGTCTTATGGGGAATCATGTGCACTTCATTGCAGTGCCTATGGAAACTGATTCACTGTCAAAGACCTTCAATGCGCTTCATATG
This sequence comes from Nitrospirae bacterium CG02_land_8_20_14_3_00_41_53, assembly GCA_002780895.1. Taxonomy (GTDB): domain Bacteria; phylum Nitrospirota; class Thermodesulfovibrionia; order Thermodesulfovibrionales; family SM23-35; genus 0-14-3-00-41-53. Next base: position 2,661 of record PEUB01000118.1, on the reverse strand, counting down.
CGATATTCTCAGTATTTCAATATGAGGAATAAAGCAACTGGTCATCTGTGGCAGGGGCGGTTTTTTTCGTGTGTGCTTGATGAGAGGCATCTTTATGCAGGGATAAGATATGTAGAAAACAACCCAGTCAGGGCAAAGATAGTAAAGAGAGCAGAAGAATATAAGTGGTCAAGCGCAATAAGTCATGTAAAGGGCAGAACAGATTCTATAATATCAGAAGACTGTTACATTATTGAAAAGATAAAAGACTGGGCGGCATATTTGAGAGAGAAAGAAGATAAGACTCTGGAAAATGAGATAAGGCAAAACACAAGGACAGGACGTCCATGCGGTGATAACAACTTCATATTAAAAATAGAGAAATTGCTTGGGAGGAGGATGACTGCACTTCCATGGGGAAGACCAAAGAAAGAACAAAAATAGTCGCTGTCCCTATTTTAATCCTATTTTAATAATTAGTCCAACCTCCTTTCTTTTTTGTTTTAGAGTCTCTCAATCTCATCATTTATAAGCTCCTGAAGACCATCTGTATGGGCATGTAAATGAACAACGGCAGCACCTAACTCCGCAAGGATGCTTGCTACTTGTTCAGGTGCTAAGTCTTCAATCTCTAATTGAGATAATAACTTTAATGTCTTACTACATTCTTCACCTAATTCTTTTAAAAGTTCTGTTATCATCTCACTTAAAACAACATTCGCTACACTCCTCATTTCTTCCTCCTTAGCCTCTTTTCTGCTCTAATGATTGCATTTTTAAAGGCATCTATTTCCTTCTGCCAATACTTTATTCTATTTACATCTGGAATTGTCTTCTGCTGTTCTAAATTGATCTTTATCTCGTGTTCCTTTATTCTCTCCTGTAAGCTTTTTATCTGTTTTAAAAATTCCTTCCTTCCCATCTGTTAATAATATCTTAAAAGTATTTCTCACGTCAAAAAAATAAAAAAATTGTTCAGACGAAAAATCTGACCCCTGCCCTTCTTTTACCCTTCTCTTACCCTTCTCTTACAGATTTCACTATGAATTCCCTACAAAAGATTTGCTGCTTCCATCATCTTGTAAAGGTTTTTTCTCTGTGGTATTCTTAGCCATTATGGAACAAAGATTTGAATTAACCAAGAATGAAATAGTCCAGATTAAACAGAGACTTATATTTGCTCTCAAGAGGCATGATAAGGTCTCATTTGCTTATCTCCATGGCTCTTTTGGTATCCTTCCCTTCAGAGATATAGATATAGGGGCATACTGTGCAATACCTGAAGGTGCAGTATTCGATTTTGAGCTTGAGATATCTTCCGAGCTTGAGATGGCTTCTGGTTATTCAGTGGACTTTAAAGTAATAAATTATGCACCGATCGGCTTTCAATTTTCAGTTATAAACGAAGGCACTTTAATCTTTGAAAGAGATACGGTTGTTAGACTTAATTTCCTGGAAGATGTCGGACTAATGTATATGGATTATTTTGAGTTCTCAAAATCATATTTCAAGGAGCTTATGGAATGTATAGAGAGATAAACATAGAAAAGATTAAGACCCTTGAAAAAGACCTTCTCGATACAGTCTCTGCCATAAAGTCCATTACGGCCGCGGAAGAGGAAGTCTTTGTAAAAGAGCAAAGGGATGTTTATTCTTTGCGTTATCTTTTAATCGAGGCTGTCGAGGCGATGGCAAATATATGTAATCACATTCTTGCTCGCATAGCGGGTCAACCACCTAAAGGATATCCTGATTGCTTCGAAAAATTATCTGGCGCCGGAATTATTACCAGGGAACTTGGTGAGAAGCTAAAGAAACTTGCCAGTCTGAGAAATATTATCATACACAAATACTGGAATATAGATGACCGCAAGGTCTTTAAATCCTCAAAAGAAAATATCGGAGACTTTGAGGAGTTTCTTAGGCAGATAAACAAGTTTATAAAAAAGAAGCTTTGATTAAAATAGAGAATTTAAAGAATTAATCACAACTTTTTCGTGTCAGCCTTTTTCACAGGTAACCCCATTGAACTGTTAGTTCCTTTGTTATAATAATTTTACCCTTTTCAGGGCCTCTACTTTTTGATAAAGTCTTCTGTCAGAGGTAACGAAATAACAATTTAATACTCTTGCAAGTTCAATATAAGCTGCGTCATATAAAGTTATCCTATTTCGTTTAGATAAAGTAATTCCATTAAGGAACTCTTCTACTCCAGGACTAATTACCTCAAAATCAAAATTCCAGAACAATGAAAAAGCTTCAACAGCGCCCTCTATAGTTAACCTTGTTTTTGTCGCAAGGACATTAGCAATCTCATAGAAAAACAGGTCAGGGATTGCTACTACTTCATCACCGGAAATATGTCTATCCCTATAATACCTGGCTCTATCTCCCCCCTCTTCATCTTCGAATATCCATTTAAGAATTAAAGAGGCATCAAGGACTATCATCTGCTCTCTCTCATTTCTCTTATCTCTTTTACAACATCAATATTGGTGATCTCCTTCCTGTACTTCTTTCTCCATGTATCCATTTTGTAACCAATATCCTTCAATCTCAATTGCCTATCCTTCTTGAGAACCTTATTCTCATATTCTTCAATTGAAATCATAACAGCAAGGGGTTTATTAGCCCTTGATATAATTACCTTCTTTCCCTTCTTCGAAACGTCATTCAGAACAC
>PEUB01000131.1 GCA_002780895.1 Nitrospirae bacterium CG02_land_8_20_14_3_00_41_53 | reverse complement strand
TGTCTAACTTTTCGTATAGATTTTTAAATGAGGCAACGATTCGGTTTCATATAGATTTTTGATGAGGCAATTCGCTCTTTTGACAGTTAATCATCTCTTTTTATATACTTTCAACAAATAATCAATAAGGAGAAGCTAATTATGGATTTTGGAATGAAAAATAGATTGTCACATATTATTAACCCAAAAACAGGGAAGACGGTAATGCTTGCAGTTGATCATGGTTACTTCCAGGGTCCGACAACAGGGCTGAGAGATTTGAGAAAAGCTGTTTCACCTCTGATTCCCTACGCAGACTGCCTATTTATAACAAGAGGAATGGTGAGAAACTGTATTGATCCAAAAAGCGATGTTGCAATATGTCTCAGGGTTTCAGGAGGACCAAGTATCCTTGGAGAATTATCTAATGAAGATATTACTACATCTATGGAAGAGGCAATAAGGCTTAATGCTTCCGGGGTTGGGATGTCTATCTATGTGGGTGCAAAAAATGAAGATAGAACTATATCAAATCTTGGCAGATTGGTTAACGAGGCTGAGAGATACGGAATGCCTGTGCTGGCTGTAACAGCAGTTGGTAAAGAAATGGGAAGAGAAGCACGCTATCTCGCACTTGCATGCAGGATGGCAGCAGAGATTGGGGCCCATTTCGTTAAGACATATTATTGTGAGGATTTTTACAAGGTTGTGGAAGGATGTCCTGTACCTATTGTTATGGCTGGTGGTAAAAAGATACCAGAGAGGGATGCATTGCAAATGACAGAAAATGCCATTAAAGAGGGAGCCTCAGGGGTTGATATGGGCAGAAATATTTTTCAGAGTGACAATCCTGTTGGTATGATTAAGGCGATAAGAGCTATCGTTCATAAAGGCGCCTCTGTAGAAGAGGCTTTCGAGATTTACTCAAAGAAGTAGTCTACCCAAACATTATATAAACAGGAGCAGACATGCTGAAAAAACCCTGCAAAGCGACAGGATTTTATTATGATTCACATGACTGCAATTTTAAGGCAATATATTTTTGCTAAAAGGCTGGCTGGCCATGCTAAAGGGCTATGAGGTGTCGCTGGCAGGCCTTTTTCAGCACATCACCTCCTGTATCAAAAACAAGATTTGAACATTTAGCTCTATTCTAAAAATTATAGCCGAAATGAAAGCAGCTGTTTATTACAGCAATGACGATATAAGGATTGAGGAACGCCCAATACCCTCTATATCCAATGGAGAAATCCTGGTAAAAATGATGGCTTCTGGAATCTGCGGCACTGATGTTATGCAGTGGTATAGGATAAAGAAGGCGCCACGTGTCCTTGGTCATGAGATGGCAGGAGAAATTGTAGAGATCGGAAAGGATGTAGAAGAGTTCAAAAAGGGAGACAGGGTATTTGTTTCTCACCATGTCCCCTGCTATAAATGCCGCCACTGTGTTCACGGGAATTATACCGCATGCGAATCGCTTCACACCGGTAATTATGAGCCGGGAGGATTCTCAGAATTCATAAGGGTTCCTGAAGAAAATGTCAGATATGGAACTTTTCTCCTTCCTGAAAGAGTGACTTTTGAGGATGCTACTATGATTGAACCTCTGGGATGCGTAATTGCTGGACAAAATCAATTAGGCATGAAGGAAGGTCATACGGTATTGATAATAGGCTCTGGTGTTTCAGGTATTTTACACATTCAATTGGCAAATATAAAAGGTACAAAGGTTATCGCTACAGATATCGATGAGTATAGACTAAATAAGGCAGTAGAGTTCGGTGCTGATTATGCAATTGATGCAAGTAAATATTCTATAGATGAACTGAAACGCATAAATGACAATAGATTGGCAGATGTTGTTATTGTCTGTGCAGCTTCAAAACAGGCAGTGGAAAATGCAATATCTTCTGTTGATAGAAAAGGGAAGATTCTCTTTTTTGCAGTTCCTGAAAATGAAATCAGTATTTCGTCCCAGAGATTCTGGAGAGATGAGATAACTGTAACATTTTCATATGGTGCATCACCTGATGATCTTCAGGAAGCAATAAAGCTGATTGACAGTGGCAGGGTTAATGTCAGAAAAATGATAACACATAGAATTCCACTTTCTGATATTGGGCGAGGGTTTAAATTAGCCGCAGAGGCAAAGAATTCTTTAAAAGTAGTGGTGGTTCCTGATAACGATGTGTAAGGATCTAAAGATTAAATCCTATCTGACGAGTACCACCTGCTTATGCGCAGGTATGGAGGTACTAAGCTTTTGCTGATTATTAGCCTTTCTTTGTACTCACATTTGCCATTAGTATTATAAGTGATAGATTCTGGAGACTGGCCTAAGATTATTTCGCATGCATCCGATAGCTTTACAATTTTCCAATTGCTCATTACAATGAGGACTCGCTAATTTTTTGTCTTAAAAGATGGTTTTAATAAAATTCACGCTGCCTGCATCAATCTTAGAGCCAGCCTGTGTAATTTTTGTCCTTATCCTGTAAACATCATAGTTCACATTCACGCCGTCAGCAACAGCCTGCTCATGCGGATATTCCATTGTCTTATTGAAACAACCTCGGCAGTTCTTCCTCCTCTCCTGGGTTCTGACTTCAGGAAGAAAGTGTTGAACTGCGCTCACACTATATAAATCGAAGTTTTTGCTTTTACAGATATTTTTAAAAAAGGCTGACTTCTACAATCTCTCCTTCCTGTACCCCGAGTTTCCTTAAGGGAATTACGGCTGTTCCATCTGCCCTTGTCAAAGTCGTGATAAGACCTGATTTGCCGAGTATGGGCACAGCCCATATCTCCCCATTCCTTTCTTCAAGAGAAACCCCAATATGTTCTTCTCTGCCAGGACTTGAGGAGATGTTCTTTGCAATCCTTGTCTTAATAATCCTTTTCTTATTTTTAAATCTATCTTCACTTAACCCTGACTGAATTTCTAAGACAGGCTTAATAAATATCTCAAAGCACACATTAACTGCTGCCGGATGTCCTGGAAGACCGAAGATGGGAATGCCATCTGCAATGCCACCAATCATCGGCTTACCGGGCTTTAATGATACACCATGAAACAGTACTCCCGGCTTTCCCATGTCGTTTATCACCTGTGCTGTCATGTCCTTTGTGCCCACTGAACTGCCACCTGTAATCAAGACCATATCTGAATTTTTTAAAGACTCTTCAACAACCTTTTTTATGATTTCATACGCATCACTAAAAATACCTTTTTTTACAGGGATTCCTCCAGCATTTAAAATTAGTCCTGATAAGGTATAGGAATTTATATCACGTACCTGGCCCGGCTTTATAGGTTTATCAGCAGGGACTATCTCATCGCCTGTTGATATAATAGAGACCATTGGCTTTTCATAAACCCACACATCTGTTATCCCAAGACCGGCAAGTGCACCTATATCCTGAGGTCTTAATCTATGACCTTTCTTCAAGATATGCTCACCTTTATCCGCATCCTCCCCTGCCTGTATCACATTTTCACCTGGGGCAACAGGTTTTGCAACTTCAATCATTCTGTCATCTACCTGCTGTGTATGTTCAAGCATCACAACTGAATCCGCAATTTCTGGAAGCATTCCACCTGTTGCGATCTTTGCGACTTCTCCTTTTTTAAGTTTAAACTTAGGTTCCTCACCCATCAATATTTCATCTTTTATGGTAAGGTATGATGGAAGGCTATCTGTGGCACCAAATGTATCAGCAGAGTTTACTGCAAATCCATCTACTGTTGACCTGCTGAATGCCGGTAAATCTTCTGGTGAAACAATGTCTCTTGAAATGATCATCCCATATAATTCTTCGATGGGCAAGTTGTTTTCTTTAGGTCTTTTAAATGGAGAGTGCTGAAAAAGAAATTTCAGGGCGTCTTCTACCGAAATGAGTTCTTCTCTGCCAAGCATATCTTTCATGGTATTTGCCTAATCTTAATCTAAATTCAATTAAACTTATTCATAGCCTTATCTAGACCTTCTGAGACAATTGAGCAAATCGCATCTGCTGCCTTCTGTATTGTATCCTTGATTAACGTAATCTCATTCCTTCTGAATTTGCTCAGTACATAATCCTCAGCCAATACCCCTTCTTCCCTTCCTATGCCAACCTTCAGTCTTATGAAGTCCTTCGAACCAATATTCTGTATTATTGATTCAACGCCCTTATGTCCGCCTGATGAACCTGTTTTTCTAATCTTTAATTTACCTATTTCCATATCAAGGTCGTCATGGATGGCTATAAGATTTTCAGGCTGGATATTGAACTTCCTGAGTATTTTTCTGATAACAGGGCCGCTCATGTTCATGTAAAGAAGGGGTTCTATGAACAGGATATCTTGTCCTTCTATAAAACCCCTTCCTATTCTGTATCCTTCTTTTTTATCTTTAAAATCTATTTTATTTCTATAAGCAACTTCCTCTATTACCATAAAACCAATATTGTGTCTGGTTCTGGAGTATCTTCTACCCGGATTTCCAAGTCCAGCTATAACCCACATTATTAACTAACTTACTTTTTTTCTTTCTCTTTTTCTTCTACTGCTGCTACTTCTTCTTTTTTGCCTTTCTTTATCACCTCGGGCTCTGCAACCTCAGGGGCAGCAACAACTTCAGCAGGTGCCACTTCCTCAACAACAGGAGCTATTATGTTAACTATAACTTCATCAGGATCAGTAAGAACCTTTATACCTTCTTCAAGTTTCAGATCACTAACATGGAGAGATTGGCCTATCTCAAGTCCCGAGATATCTATTTTTATATGGCCTGGTATCCTGTCTGGAAGACATTCGACCTCAATCTCTCTGAGAAGATACTGCAATATCCCTCCATCCCTCTTTATACCTATAGCTTCTCCGACAGTAGTAATATGTACAGTAACCTTTATCTCTTCGGTAAGTGAGACCTCAAAAAAATCTGCGTGGAGTAAATCGCCTTTAATGGGGTCAAGCTGATAATCCTTTATAAGTGCGAGCCTGCTTTCACCGTCTGCAAATTGAAGGTTTACCATCACCTGCTCACCTGCGGTTGTATTAATAAACTGTGCGAGCTCCTTTTGGGAAAATTTTATAGGGAGAGAATCTCCTCCCCTGTAAAGAATTGCAGGGGTCATATTCTTTCTTCTGAGGTTACGCGCTGCTCCTTTCCCAAATTCCTCCCTTTTTTCAGCATTAATAGTTATCCTTTCCATCTCTCCTCCTTTACACAAAAAGCGAACTTATTGAAGATTCTTCATAAATCCGTTTGATTGCCTCTCCAAGAAGAGGTGCTATACTTAAAACAGTAAGTTTTTTACTCTGCTCTTTTTTGCTATCAAAGGGTATCGTATTTGTTACAATAAGTTCCTTTATAGCTGAATTATTTACCTTCTCAATTACCGATCCCGAAAGTACAGCATGTGTACAAGCTGCGACAACCTGTCTTGCACCTTTTTCCATCAGTGCTGTACCAGCCTGAATGATTGTACCACCGGTATCAATCATGTCATCTAGTATAATGGTATCTTTTTTTTCAACTTCACCTAGTACGTTCATTATCTGAGAAACATTTGCAGTCTCACGCCTCTTATCAATAATTGCGATAGGACACTGAAGTCTTTTAGCAAAAGACCTTGCCCTTTCAACACCGCCTGCATCAGGGGATACAATTATAAGGTTTTTGAGATTATATTTTTTCCTCACATAATCAAGGAGTACAGGTGATGCATAGAGATTGTCAACAGGTATATTGAAAAACCCTTGAATCTGAGCTGCGTGAAGATCCATTGTTAGGATCCTGTTTGTCCCTGCCGCAGTTATTAAATCAGCAACAAGTTTTGCAGATATCGGGACTCTTGACTGAACCTTTCTATCCTGCCTTGCATATCCATAATAAGGTATAACAGCCGTTATTCTTCTCGCTGATGCCCTCTTAAGTGCATCTACCATTAAAAGTAATTCCATAATATTATAATTTACTGGCATACAGGTTGGTTGTATTACAAATACATCAGTTCCCCTTACATTCTCATTTATTCGCACCATAATTTCACCATCACTGAATGTTGTTGCAGTGGCATCTCCAAGAGGGATACCAAGACAGGTTGCAACCTCTTGTGCAAGCTCTTTATGTGCATTACCAGTAAAAAGTTTTATCCCTTCCGGCATTGCTCCTCCTTCCAACAACAGTTTAAAGTTGAAAGTTCAAAGTTGCAAGTTAATAATACAACTTTCGCAGAACTAATAATATAGTCTTGTCATTCCTGCGAAAGCAGGAATCCAGACATTTTTCACTTTTAACTTCGCACTTCTCACTCCCGAATTTGCTGTGCAAATTCGGGTTGGCTGGGGCGGGAGGATTCGAACCTCCAGATGGGAGATCCAAAGTCTCCTGACTTGCCATTTGTCTACGCCCCACCTCCAAAAAGTTCATTGTAAAATCTTTATAGCCGCAGCCCCGAATGCTTTCGGGGCTGCGGCTATAACCTGACTTTTAACTCATCATTCGTTATTGTTGTAACAATCCTACACCAATTAGACCCCATCTCTTCGGCTACAGCAGATGCCGCCTTTTTTGACTCAAAAACACCAAAGATTGTAGGACCACTGCCACTTATTGCAGAAATTACTGCCCCCCTTTCCAACAGTCTATACTTTATCTCCCTGACAACAGGATATCTTTCAATAACAACCTTTTCAAGGTCATTATTGAGCTTGGTGCTGAGAGAGGCAAAATCCTGCTTTTTAAAGGCATGACAAAAAAGTTTAATATCAACAGGTTTTTTTGTCAACCTATTGATAGTTATCTTGTCGAAGGATGTATAAGCCCACGCTGTGGAAACAGAAAATAGTGGTTTTATAAGAAGAAGCACGACAGACGAGTTAATTTTAAATGGAGTAACCTTTTCGCCTCTACCTTCCACTAAGGCAGACGGCCCGTTTAGAAAAAATGGGACATCCGAACCTATCTCCGCGCCTATTAAGCTTAGCTCTCTATTATTTAACCTGAGACCCCAAAGCCTATTAAGCCCTGAAAGTGTGTATGCTGTATCGCTACTTCCCCCTCCAAGTCCGGCACCAATTGGTATGTTCTTTTGTAAGACTATCTTTGCACCTTTTTTGTAAGATGTATATTGCTTGAGAAGAGATGCAGCCTTGTATACAAGGTTATCATCAAGAGGTATGTCTAAATCACTCTCTACCTCTATCAGATCTGAATGCTCAAACATCAGGTTATCATAAAGACTGATGCATTGCATCAGACTCATAATATTATGGTAACCATCATCCCTTTTCCCGATGACTTTAAGAAACCAGTTTATCTTTGCAGGGGCACTCAATGAAAATGATGAGTGAAGGGTGGGGAACGACGAATTCTTCATTTTAGATCTTGAATCTTCTTCTCTACTCTCTCTTTAAGTCTTTCTTCTTTTTCTTGAAACTCCCTTGCCTTTTCCCAGTATTTCTTAGCCTTTTCCTTGTTGCCCATTGAGTTATAGACATCTCCTATATGTTCAAGTATAACAGGGTCATCCTTTACTATTTCAGAGGCCCTGATGAGATTTTTCAGGGCCTCATCATGTTTTCCTAATTTAAAAAAAACCCATCCGAGACTATCTATAATATAGCCGCTGTCAGGTTTAAGTTCTAAAGCCCTGTTTATGAGTGAATGCGCCTCTTCGAGATTTATTCCCTTTTCAACATAACTGTAGCCTAAGTAATTAAGCGCGTCTGCATGCTTTGGGTTAATCTCAATTACCTTTTTCAAATACCTTACCATCTCATCAAATCTATTTGTTTTTTCAAATACTATGGCAAGGTTAAAGTTTAGCTCATCATTGTCTTTAAATCGGCTGAGCGCATCTTTCAGGACAGTTTCTGCCTTTGCATAATCTTTTTTATGAAGATAAGTTGCAGCAAGATAAATATAAACCTCAGGTTTTTCCTTATCGAACCCAAGTATTTCTTCATAAACAGTAATCGCATCATCATCTCTATTAAGCTTTGAATATAAATATCCGAGATGAAGGAATGCACCCAGATTCTTTGGCTCCTGTAAAATTATTTTTTTTAACTCTGAGACAGCTTCTTCATTTCTCCCTATCTCCTCAAGTGAGATAGCAAGGTAGTATCTAATAGATATATTGTCAGGCCTGGCTTCAAGTACGACCCTGAATTCTTCTATAGCCCTGTCAAATTGCATGTCTTCAAAATAAAGTATTCCGAGTTTTGTATGTATATCAAAGTTTGCAGGCAGCTGGTCGCTTATCTCTTTAAACTGCTCTATTGCTTTATCCGTTGCCTTCTGCTTGAAATAAATCTGTGCAAGTCTTTCTCTTGCCCGAAAATTGTGAGGGTTTATAGAAACCGCCTTACTGTAATAATCCTCTGCCTCTTTTAGATTATCTTTACTCTCACTGATTAACCCTAAATTAAAATATGCTGCATCAAAGTTAGGTCTCTGAGCGATCGCTCTTTGGAAATATTCTGAGGCCTTTTCAATATCTCCTTTATCAATATTTATTGAACCGAGATAATAAATTGCCATCATGTTATCAGGGTATATCTTTATGAGTTTCTCAAGAATATCGATAGCCTTATCATATTCTTGCATTGATGCATAAAGGACACTCACAAACAGGGCCGCCTCCTGATTATCTGGCTGTATCTTAAGAACCCTCTCGTACATCTTTATTGACTCTCCTGACCTTTTCTGACTGTTGTAAAGTTCACCTAAGAGCATGAGTGCCGGGATATAATCAGGTTCTGTTTTAATGATTTCTTCAGCAAGTGATATAGACTCGGCTACCTTTCCTGTTCTGAGAAGCACATAACTAATCTGTGTCTTGAGATATGCTGATGAAGGGTCCATCTTAAGGGCATTATTGTAATATTCAAGTGCATCTTCCCATCTTCCTTCTTTTTCTGCATTGTAACCAAGGATATACTGATAATAAGCATCCTTTGGCGGAATAGGTCTTTCTTCCAGCACTTTTACCTGTTTTGCAGTACATGAAATTGTAAAAACAGACAAGAGTAATAAAAGTATTATTTTTAGAAACATATTTAATTATGACACAAAGATAAGATTGATAACAATATGATAGAATTTTGTATGGAGTTTTTTGATGTCTTGTTTCCAATAAACCTCGGTCCTCTAACTTATAGATGTAATGAAGCACTCTCAGACATTGTAAAACCTGGCATGATTGTGAGTGCACCGCTTAAGAACAAAACCACAAAAGGGATTATTATGGGAAAGTCTTTAGTAGTCCCACATGGTGATGTGAAAGATATACAAAAGCTTAATAGTGACTCTCCAGTATTAAGCAATAATATGATTAATCTAATCAAATGGATGTCTGAATACTACTTAACTGAACCTGGTATAGTGTTAAAAAACATGCTTCCGAAAGAGGCATTTACAAGGGTAAAAAAAAGGAAGACAAAAATCCCCCCTTCCCCCCCTTTTCTAAAGGGGGGCTGGGGGGATTATCCCTTAAGCATTATTAATATCAATGATAGTACAGTATCCAGTCTCACGGACTCGATAAACGAAAATGCATACAGGACATTTCTCCTCTATCCCCCATCTTCTATATATGAATACTCATTCCTGATAAGGATACTTATTGGTATCAGGAATGCAATACTTCTTGTTCCAGAGGTATCACTTATTAATAACCTTTATCCACTTTTAAACGAAAGGTTTGGAGAAAGGGTATGCCTTTTCCACAGCGTATTGAGCAAAGGCAAAAGGTCTGAGGTAATTGAGAGAATTCTATCAGGCCATTCTGACATTGTACTTGGTACAAGGTCTGCTGTATTTGCTCCTCTGAAAAAGGTCTCCCTTATCGCAGTACTTCATGAACATAGCGATTCTTATAAGCAAGAGGGTGGTTTGCGTTATAGCGGAAGGGATATTGCAGTAAAGAGGGGCTACTTTGAAAGGGCAACTGTGCTTCTTTCATCCATCTGTCCATCTATCGAGTCTCTATATAATTGCAAATCGGGTAAATATACTTTATTAAAAACAGATGATATTAAAAAACCCAGGGTCAGGATAATAGATATGAGATATGGAAAACTTCTCAAACCATATCTATCAAAGACGGTTATTGATGCCTCTATTAGGTATATTAAGAATGATAAAAAGGTTATGTTTATGATAAACAGGAGAGGATACTCAACACTTCTTCAATGTATGGATTGCAACCACATAGAGGGATGTCCTGTTTGCAGAATTCCCTTAGTCTTCCATAAACAGGACATGACAATGAAATGCCATTACTGCGGATACATATTATCTGATGTGCCTAAAAATTGCAGCAGATGTAAAGGCTATAATTTAAAATTACTCGGTGCAGGTACACAGAGGATCCAGGAAGACATCGAAGAGCTAATCGGGATAAAAACCCTCAGGCTCGATAGTGACAGGGCACAGAAACGGTCAGAGATAGAAGAGTTAATTGGGGCTAAATTCAGGAATGACGGCAGGATAATTGTCGGGACAAAACTTTTGACAAGGAGGTTAGGGATCACCGGAGGATTTTCTATGGCAGCCATTCTAAATACAGACCTCTTCCTCAATCTCCCTGACTTCAGATCTGCTGAGAAGACATATCAGGAAATCTCATCCATAATAGATAAGATTGAGCCTCATGGCGAGATATTCATCCAGACAAGGATGCCTCAAAATTACCTGTATAAATACCTGAAAAATTATGACTATACTTCTTTCTTCAGGGAAGAACTGAATAGGCGAAAAGCCCTCCTCTATCCTCCGTATTCAAAGCTGTTGCTCATCAAATTTATAAGTAAAGGGAATATATTGAAGGTGCTCCCCGAGATTATTGGGAAAATAGACAAAGATGTGAAAATCCTTGGCCCATCTACATCAAAAAATACTCAAGGTAAAAATGAATTCAGATTACTTTTGAAATCCTCGATCCGGGAAAAACTTCATTCTGCAGCCAGAACCTTTATGGATGCATTTAAGGACTCAAAAGATGTGAAAATAAAAATTGATGTTGATCCTATAACAATTTAGGCATGAAAGACTGCATTTGACCTACCAAAAAATGTCTGATTTGTTAACATTATCAATTACCTCCAAACAAACACTTATCAGAAGTTGAAACTATTGATGATTAGCATGAATAAAATACGCCTAAACGTATAGTGTTTTATCCGTAAGGCCGGAGGCGTTGCGGATAAAACAGGTTGAACTGAGCCATCGCCATGAATATAAAGTAACAGTATGGGGAT